>CAKUXD010000030.1 GCA_934699705.1 uncultured Candidatus Melainabacteria bacterium | reverse complement strand
TGTGTTAAGATAATTACGAGTTGTTAGTAGTGAAATATGAGTTGAAAAATTCAACATAAAATCACTATATATTTTTTTTATATTATGATAAAGTATTTTTTCAATAAAAAATTGCTTTTGCAGTAATAACGTAGAATAGAACTATTCAAACATTCAGCCGTTAAACTGTTAAACTAAACCAGTCAACTCACAACTCACAAACTGCAATTCACTGTCTTGGATTATTCGGGTACGCATAGCCTTTGCATTTTCGCTTTTAATTTTCGTTGCACTCAAATTAGCGCTCAAACAAGGCTATTTGCTCTGACGGGTTTCGTTCGTTGCACTCACTTCACCCTACCGAAAATCCACTACGTGCCGTAGAATTCTATTGCGTCAATTTCATCACTTAAATTCATTTCATTGCAAATTGCTGAAATCGTTTTTGGAAAGTGTTGTTGTAGATATTGAGTTCTTGGACTTAAACTTTGAATTTTTTCACTTGTATATGTTTTTGTTAAAGCGTTTGCCTCTGCAACAACTTCCATCAACCCACCTAAAGCTCCATTGTAATGCCCTTTTGCTCGCGTAAAATATGAAACATGTTCACGTTCTTCATCAGAGTGATATTTGTTGAATGTTTCACGTTCTTTTAAGTATGTCATTTGAATATCTTTGTTATCAGAGTATTTTTTATCTTTAAGAAGTCCAAATAAACTTTTTTGTGCTGGGTGATCTTTGGCATGACCTAATTCATGTAAAAATACGAACATGTCATCACCAACCTTGACTTTCTTTGATATTGGGCTAAAATTTGAATTCATGGAGTCTTTTAGACCTTGAAAACGGTTTATGTTGTAAACAGTTTCAAAAAGTTCATCTCCTGAAACTCTTTTTAATGCCTCTAAAACTGTATTTCGTCTCCATAAACATTTTTTGTTAAAATCAATTGAGGCTTCTTTTTGAGTAAATAAATCTTTTACTGATAAAGTTTTACCTTCTGTTTTAATTTCATATTTTCTATGATTTTTAGATGATATAAAATGATTTTCATCTAAAACTTCAAACGATTGAGAGTTCTTCATTAAAACTTTGCCGTCTTTGTCAGTAACTTTATAATCTACAATTCTGTTGCCTTGTGGGTCATCTTCATACAAAAATTGAGTTCTTGTACCATCTTCAGATTTCATATCTTTTTTTATTGTTTTTATGCCCGTTTTTTCATCTATTGTTGATTTTGCAACCTCTTTTGTCGCACCATTTGCATAAGTATATGTAATATCATACATACCTTTAATTTGAGAAGGTGTCATTATCTCTTTTCTAAGCATTTTGCCGTTTTTATCATTTTTTACAACGGTTTGTTCATTTAAAATAAATTCGTTTTTTTTATAATCAAAAGTTTCTTTTTTAATTACTATTGTATTTGTTCTAAAATCTTCTGTTTGCGTAATCACAATAGCAGCTTTATTGTTGTTTGTTTCTTGGACTTCGCGATGAGTTTTAGAAATGATATCAGTAGTTTTTGCATCAAAAGAATAAATATCACCAATAGGTTTTGTGAAATTTACATCTATTTCCGCGTTTTTCATATCTCTTTTTGCACAGATTAAAGAAAATTCTTTAAGTGGTTCAAATTTATTTTGTGCAAATTTTGTTGGATATACGTTGCTTGGAAGTTTTGAGATAGCCATTTTTACTTTATTGGAGAACTTTTTATCTCCAATATCACGACTCATTTCATAAATATCACTATAAGTTAATGAGTTATATTTTTTATCCGTAGACGACTCAAAAGTATCTTGAATAGGTTCATTTAAGTTTGCTAAAGGTTTATTATTATCTATTTTTGCTCTGAAGGTTGGAATTGTAACCTTTATTTTGCCAATTTCCATGAAAATTCCTTTATCTACACACATGTAGTATAAAGTAAGTGAACATGAAAAATTGCCTAATTATGTGATTGTGTAAACTTTCTTGTAGTACAAATAAGAACCACAAAGAGTAAGAATAATATTTGGTAGCCAAGCTGCCAATAGTGGCGCTAATGTACCGGCTTCACCAAATGAAATAGACAAAGCTCTTATTAAATAATAGAAAAATATAATTAAAATACTGAATAAAAATCCGCGGTTGTAACGTACCCTTGGTGGAGTTATTGCAAGAGGTACGCCGATTAAAACAAAAACAATCGTTGTAATTGGTAATGCAATCTTGTCATGTAATTGAATGTGTAAATCATCTAACGTCTTTTTCTCCAAGGTTTTATTTGTTGACAAATATTTAACCAATTGTGTAAAATTTTGTTCTTTCGCAACATTCTTTTCAAGTTCTCTTGTCAAATCCATACCAAATTGGGCAACAGAATGTTCAAAGAAGGTTGTATTTAAAACATTTCCGTTGTCAGAAACTGTATAAATAGCACCTTTGTTGAATTCCCAACCCTCAGGAGAGGTTGAACCAACTCTTGATTGAAGAACTTGAATCATATCAGGTTTTGAAACGTCTAAAACGGTTATGTTATATAGTGTTTTGTCTGTACAATGACCAACATAAAACAATCTTTTTAACCCGCCGTCAGAGGTTTCTTTAAAAATGAAATTTTGTTTTCCATTAGGAATATTTTTTTGCCCAAATGCCCATAAAGCAAGGTCTTTAGATTGTTTTGTCGCTATTGGAACAATTGTTTCATTTATAAAAAAGCTCGCTAATGACATTACAATTGCAAACACAAATATTGGCTTTGCTATACGGTTTAAACCAATACCGCAAGAGCGCATTACTGTTATTTCTGAGGATAAACTTAACCTGTTAAGCGTCATTACTGTTGAAAGTAAGACACCCATAGGAATTGTCATTACAAATACTGACGGTAAGTTCAAAATAATCATAATTAACGCCACTTTGAACGGAATTCCGTACATCGAAATTTGTTTAATCAATGTAATGAACGTATCTGATGCGAAAATAATAGCTGTAAAAACAAATACGCCCATCAAAAACATTTCTATAACTTGTTTTAAGATGTATTTGTCTAGTAATCTTAGTTTTTTATATAATCTTATTATTTTTCGCATAAATTTATTTTAAATTAAATATACTCATTAATCAAATTTTAGTAAAACTTTTAAAGAATCTTTTTCTTTATTTTTTTCAAAGGCTTCAATCGCATCATTAACATTGTAAATACCAGAAATAAGTGGTTTAAAGTCAATTTTATTGTTTTCTAGCAATCTTAAAGCTGGTTTAAATTGACCGCAACGAGAGCCAAGAACTGTAATTTCATTAATTACAACTGGCGCAAGATTAATTTCTTTACTTCCTGCAACTGTACTTTTTAAAACCAAAACACCTCTTGGCTTAGTTAATGCCATAGCGTTTTCAAATCCTGAAATTGAACCTGTTGCTTCAACGACAATATCCCATTCTGGTTTTACTTCCAAATCTTTTAATAAAACTATTTTAACCCCTTGAGCGTTTGCAATATCAAGTTTATTTTGATGTTTTCCAACTAAAGTTACATCATAATTAAACGCATTTAAAGCTAAAGCCGTTGTTAATCCTAATTTTCCATCGCCTTGCACAATAACTTTTTGAACAGGTTGAATATGTAATTGTTCTAAAATTTCACAAGCCGCTGCAAGTGGTTCAACAAATACAACCTGCTCATCAGAAACATTATCTGGCACTTCAAATAAAATTTCGGTTGGAAGTGTTATATATTCTGCAAAACAACCGTCTTTACGCCAAATTCCGATTGTATGCCTATCTGGACAATGTCTTACAAGTCCTTGATTGCACCATTCACAATCTGGTTTATGGCAACCATAGCTGATTTCTGCGACAACCCTTTTGCCTACAAGACTTTTATCTTCGCCATTTACGTCTTCAACCACGCCAACAAATTCGTGTCCTAAAACGCCAACATAGCCCATGTAGCCTTTTGTAATTTCATAATCTGTATTGCAAATTCCAGCCATAGAAACCTTTATAAGCGCTTCTCCTTTTTGTGGAACTGGTTTTGCGTAGTTATTATCCAGTTTTAATCCGTCATCAAAAACGACTGCTTTCATAATTTTCCTTTCTTTTGATGAGATAATTTTAACTTAAAATTTTGTTGAATACAAATAAAACCTTCAAAAATTTGACAATTCATAAAAAAAATGGTCTAATTTTATAGCGCCCCAATTATATGGTTCATAAATTTTAGAAAGGAAATTTATGAGCAATTTTATAGTGCCAAATACTTTCATTCCTGGAACGAAGGCAAAAGCACAGGAAGTAAATGAAAATTTTACTTCAATTCAAAATGAGTTAAACACAAAAGCAACAAAAACAGGAGATGTAACTCAACCTTTTTTTGTTGCACCTGCGATTGAAGATAATCAGGCTACAACTAAAAAACAAATCGAAAAAATTATTGAAGACACAAAATCAAATTTATTTTCAGAAATAGAAAAAAATGATTTATGTTTATTTGCTTTAAACGGAAATGTTAATGAAGACGGAAAAGCCTATTTAATAGATTTTTCAGGCATGAATTTAAGTTTTTTAGTCGGTGGAAGTTATCCAAATTTGCTTGGAAATATTCAAGGAGCTTCGGTTGAAATCACTTCTGTTGAGGCTTTTAGTTTAAGCGGTTATGTTGATGGAACTTACAATATTTTTGTTAACAAAGACGGCGAAATTACTGCACTTGCGAATAAAATTTATATTCAGCCAAAAGAGCCGACTATGGTTATAAATGATATTTGGGTTGATACCTCTGTTTATCCTAATAAAATCAAACAATTCAACGGAACAGAAAAAGTTTTGTTTGAAAAAATATTTATCGGAAAAGTTATTATAAAAGCTTCTCAAATTGAGTCGGTTTCAACAAATCCGTATAAATCCAAAATGGTTACGGTTGTAAATCATACAAGTAGCGCGCAAATAATAGAAACATATCAAAACGGAACTAGTGGTTATCGAGTTTATTCTGACGGATATTGTGAACAATGGGGATACATAAATGTACCTGGGACATTTACTTTTCTAAAAACTTTCAAGGATACAAATTATGCATATTGTGCTGGTTTTACTATGGCACCAGCAGCACAAAGAAACATGTTTGTTACAGCGATAACTAGTTCCTCTATTACGATAGCAAAATATTCTGCAACGGCTGGCGCATCATCAATTTTAGCTTGTGGCTATCTTGCAGACGGACAATATTAAGGAGATAAAAATGGAAATAAAAGCACAATTAAATAAACCTTATACAGAAAATCAAAGAATGGATTTTATTGTTCAATATAACCACAACTTGGGTTATGAAATTGAAGAAACAAACGATGCTCTTGAGGCTTGGGGCAAAACACCTGAAGAAATAAAAGAAGAAGAAAAACAACAAAAAAAACAGGAACTTCAAATACAAATTGAAGAACTTGATAAAAAAAGAATTCGTGCAGTTTGCGAACCTTCAATGAAGACGCCAACTCAATCTTGGTTAGAATTTTATAACGAACAAGTTGCAGAATTAAGGCAGGTGATGGCTGAATTATAATAAAATAAAAAAATAAGGGTTAAATTATTAATTTAACCCTTATTGCAATATTCAGTTTACAAAAATTGTTTGCAGTTTATTTACTTACAACTTGTATTTTCCCAAGAAAGAGTTGTTCCATTCGGACAAACTCCTTTATTAGCTTTTAGATAATCCATATTACCCGTTTGTAATACCCACCATGTATAACAACTATTACCTTTAAGACATTGAGATATATCATTAGTATCACTACCGCTCGGTACAAAAAGATTACCTGATTCTCTAACAAGAGAGTATGAAAAATAATGAAAGAGATCTTTACCAAAGGTATTAGAACCTTTATTTGGACCATCAATATCTATATAAAGTTTATGAACACCTGCGCCGTCATACGCTATCCCAATACTTGTGCCATCTGCAAGTATAAAATAATATCCCGAACCGAATATAATAGAAGACCCACCGCCTAAATCTAGTGGTTTATCTTTAAAACAAGGTGTACTATCTTCACCACAGTTTTTTGAAACTTTCATAAAATCTATTAAACGTTCTGCTATAAATTTTGCACCTTCAGTATTATAAAAATTTATACCACCTCGTTGTTTAAATTGCGTTTCCCATTCGTCTGCTGGGCCATAAACCGCAGTTGCACGACCAAAGGCGTCTTCTAAATTTGAATGTATTTTCTTTAATTTTGCGACTTTTTCTCTGTCGCCTGTTGATTGGTTTAAGTTCGGAATAGTAAGTGCTGCGACAACGCCAATTATGCCCATTACGACTAGAGTTTCAGCTAATGTGAAGGCTATCGCCTTCACTAGTGAGTTGTGAGTGGTGAGTTGTGAGTTGACATTATTGTAATTTGATTGTTTATTATTTGTCAATTCACTATTCACAAGCGACAATTCACAACACTTCTTTTTTATGCCCTCAAAAAATCTTCTTATTAAATCTGGGAAAGTGGCATTACTACTAGGTTTTACCCCCCCCGCACGCTGAAATTCAGTATTAACAATGTTTTTCATACTATTATCCTCATTTTTTTATTAGTATAAACTATTTAATTGCGTTTTACAAGTGATTTGTTAAAAAAATTATCAATTAACTAAAATTTTCAACTTATAAAATAATTACTTCAAATACTTTGTTAAAATAAGTTTTTTTAATGCTTTTGAATATGGCGAGTTTGGTTGTAGTTGAAGTACCTTATCCAAAGACACTACCGCACTTTCATATAAACCTAATTTCATTTTAACAATTGCCAAATGGTAATATGCATCAATAAATTTATCATCTAATTCAACTGCTTTTTCTAAATCAGTCTTTGCTTCCTGTAATTCTTCTGTTGTTGGATTTTCAAACGCAAGAATTGCTTGCGCTTTATTATAATAAGCGTCAATCATATTCTCATTGTTATCAATCGCTTTTGCATAATTTTCATACGCTGCTCGAAGTTGGTTTAAATTGTGATAAACAATTCCTTTAGAAAAATGAGTAAGTGCATGATTTGGCTTGAGTTCTAAAGATTTTTCTAACGCATCAAGAGCTTCTTCAAATTTGCCTTCATTCGTTTTTTGTATCCCTAAATCTAAATAATACTTATAATCTTGTTCTGTCATAGTTTATCCTTTTTTTGTTTATAACATGTTCATTATATAATATAAATATACAACAGGGTAATAAGAGGTGCATTTTGGCAGGAATTTTAAATATTCAATTAAAATCGTTATCAGGTAATAAAGAAACTAATTTAAAAAAAGTAGAACATTATATAAAATTTAACGCAGATAAAAAATTAGATTTAGTAATTTTACCAGAATTTTTTTCAACAAGCACTGCCTATAAAGATGCTCCTGAAGATGAAAACGGCGGAGAAACAATAAAATTTATTCAAAAACTTGCAAAAAAATATAATACAAATATTATTGCAGGAAGTGTAGTTAGAAAAATAGATGAAAAACTTTACAATACTACTTTTGCGATAGATAGAATGGGCGAAATTATTGCAGTTTATGACAAAATCCATTTATTTAATTATATGGGCGGAACAGAAGGTCAAAGAATTACCGCAGGAAATGAAATTACCATTGCGCACTTTGATTTTGCAAAAGTTGGTTTAACTATTTGCTACGATATGAGATATCCTGTATTTATTAATCAAATAATGAAAAAAGGGGTTCAAATTATCGCAATGCCAACCGCTTGGCTTGTTCCAAATGAAATTTATGAAAATGAAGAAAGCAAAAAATATGCACAGGAAATGTTTGTTTCAATGTGTAGAACAAGAGCATACGACAACGCTTTATTCATGATTGTTTGCAACCAAACAAGACAAATCTCTGACGTATACTGCGGAATAGGAAACTCAATGATAATTTCTCCAACCTCACAAGTTATTGCAAATGCTGGGGATAAAGAAGGCGCAATCTATGCAGATATTGATATAAATGAAGCAAAATATATGAAACAACTTTTCCCAATAGATAAAATTGATTAAGGAAAAATATTAAAGAAGGCGGATTTGCAAAGCAAATCCGCCCTTTTTTTATTTTCTCAAATTTTTAAATTAAACCAATTTCACTCCGCAAAGTTGTAAAACAACTCCTACAATTCCAGCGAATAAAAAGTAATATAATGGATTTTTTTGAAATTTGAACGACAAAGCAAACAGACATAAAAATAAGATTAATGCTGGCATGCTTGTTACGTTATCTTTAAAAAATCCTGCTCCTACTGCAAAAAGTAGTCCGCAACCTGCAGGTTTTAATGAGTATAAAACAGATTTTACCCAAAAATTATCTTTGAAGGTTTTTAACACTTTTGAAATTGCAACAACAAAAATGAAGGAAGGAAGAATTAACGCTAACGTCGCGATTATGCCACCTAAAACTCCATAAATTTTAAATCCAGCAAATGTTGCCATATTAGCACCGACTGGTCCAGGAGTTATCATAGAAATTGCAATCATATTGGTTAATTGGTCTGTTGTGTACCAACCGTAAGTATGCACAAGTTGGTATAAAAACGGCATGGTCGCATATCCGCCACCAACTGAAAATACACCTATTTTGAAAAATTCAATTATCAGGTGAACAAGAGTCATCATTTTGCACACCTCTTTTGAATTAATTTGTATGAAACGCCGATTATAACTGAACCTATGATAGCAAGCACTGGTGAAAATTTAAAGAAAAAAGATGAAACAAAACAACCTAAAAAAATTACCCAAGAAACAAAATCGGTTAAACTATTTTTCCACATTTCTTTGATTGTAAGATAAACAAGTATAATAACTGCAACTCCCACACCCCAAAAAACACTTTGAATAAAAGAAATTTTTAATAGGTAATCAACAATTAAAGCAACAATTAGAATAGAAATTATAGGAGAGGTTATAATCCCTAAAAGGGCGACTAAAGCACCACTTTTTCCACGAATTTTATACCCGATAAAGGCAGAAATATTTGCAGCGATAATTCCTGGAATACTTTGACTTAATGCATAAAAATCCGTAAGTTCTTCATTTGTAATCCAATTATGTTTGTCGATAATACTTTGTTGAATTAGGGGTACAATAACGTAACCACCGCCCAAAAGCTGAATTCCGAGCAATAAAAATTCTCTGTATAAATCTTGCAAACGTACCTTCATGATTAAATTATATAATAAAATTAAAATTAAATCTTGAAAAAAAAGATTTTCTTTGATAGAATAGATGCAGGGAATTAATATTATAAATATTAGTTTTAAATAGAAGAACTCAATATTAGCGCGTGTAGCCCAGCTGGATAGAGCGTTTGGCTACGAACCAAAAGGTCGGGGGTTCGAATCCCTCCACGCGTACCATTAAAAAAGACTTTCACTTTGGAGGTCTTTTTTTTCGTGTAGGGTTCTTCACCCCCGACGGGGGTTCTCCCCTCTAGTAAAATTATAAAAGATTTTATAGTGCTGAATTATTGTTTCACTCGGACAAGTCGCTCATTTCACTATCGTTGTCATTCGCTATGTCCTCGCTACTTCGGGCTGGGTTCGTTTACACTCACACGGCGCCCTACACAAAATTCATCTCCACGCGTACCATTAAAAAAGACTTTCACTTTGGAGGTCTTTTTTTCGTGCAGGGTTCTTCACCCCCGACTGGGGTTCTCCCCTCTAGTAAAATTATAAAAGATTTTATTGTGCTGAATTATTGTTTCACTCGGACAAGTCGCTCATTTCTGGTTATACTTGGACATTTTTACATATTGAACATTTTGTTTATTTCTTTTATAATATCAGAATATCAAGCTAAAAAAGGAAAATTTATGATAAAAAATTTATTAATTTTGGCTATGGCGTTGACGTTAAATATTACAATCGCAAATGCATGCATAAAGAGCGTAAACTCTGACAAAATAACTTCATCACAAGAGGTTGTACAAAAAGAAAAAGTAGTTAAAAACGAGGAAAATCAAAAAATGGAAGATAATAAACAAGAAAAAGATTTATATTCTAATTTGACAGAAAAACAAAAAAAAGAATTAGAAGATATGCAAAAAAATAAGACTTTCAAAAAAAAGCTATACAGCTATCCTGAAAAAAAGAAAATATAGTAATTTGTAAAAATATCATAAAAATTTAAAATTCCGATAACTTATTTGTGTCGGGATTTTTTATTATGTAAATATAAATTAAATTATTGCTTAAACGAGGGTAAATTTGGTATTATAGAATGAAGTATTATTTAAAATAGGGTAAAAATTATGGCGCAATATAATAAAAATGCAGGTGGTTTAAATGGATCTATCGAAAATGGTACAATTACTAGTACAACAGATATAGATAGTTTAAAAAATGTGAATAATATTACACTTATTAATTCAACAGATGCAATTGTTAAAAATGGTAGTGATATTAGCAATTCGCTTACTAGTAATGAGCAATATAACATTTATGGTGCGCCTGCAAAATGGATTTTAGATAGAGAACAACAATATAACAACTGCGGTGTTGAATCTTGTTTGAATATTCTTGCTACTGCGGGACTTGTAGATGTTACAGACCAAAAAGCTACCGAAGATGAAATTACATCTTGGGCAATTAGTAACAAATATAAAGCTCAATATACAGATGAAACAGGTAAGTTAGTAGAAGAAGATGTTCCATACGCAGATGATGAAATTGTTTTAGGTGTATTAGATGAAAATGACGGTGGTACAGTTTATGATCAAAGAAAAGCTATTCTAAAAGATTATAATAATGCAGGTTTAGAAACAACAAGTGTTGGCGGGTATGCAGAGGAATCAACTAATTTATTTGCAAAAGATGATGCCTTAATCGAAATGCAAAAACAACGTATGGCTAAAGTTAAGCAATATAACGAAAAAGTTGATTGGTATGAAAAAAATAAAAATTCTTGTAGTATAGAAGCACGAAAACGTCATGAAGCAGAAATTGCTGAACTATACCTAGAAATTGCTATGTATGAATCGGCAATGCAGGAATATAGTGTTACTACATGGAATGAATATTTTAAAGCAAACCACTCTGATGAAGAATTAATTAACCATATTGCAACAGCACTAAAAGAAGGAAAAGCCATTATTGCAGGTGGTGATGCAAGATATTTATGGGACGGTTACAAAAGTGATGAATATGCAGGTCATGGGATAACTCTTTTGGGCGTCGTAACAAACTCAAAAGGCGAGGTTGTTGGTTTTTACATTCAAGATACAGGTAATCCTAACATTGGTTTTTCATTTATTACAAAAGAAAAACTGCTTGCTTTTATAACTTCAAATGGTAGTGATTATTTTAACGGTATAACCCAGATGAATCAAACTGTTGACAATATTAAGAAATGGGCAGATTCATTAAATGCAACAGGTAATAATTCTAACAATATTATTACAGGTAATGACGCAAATAACCATTTGAGAGGTCTTAGCGGAAACGATACTTTATATGGAAACGACGGAAATGATACTTTAGATGGTGGCGATGGCGATGATGTATTATACGGAGGCGAGGGCAATGATTCTCTAATCGGCGGAGCTGGAAATGATACTTTAGACGGCGGTGCTGGCGATGACATTTTAGAAGGTGGTACGGGTAATGATTCTTTAATTGGTGGCGAAGGAAACGATACTTTATATGGCATAAGTGGAGATAATACTCTTACTGGCGGTGCTGGTGATGACGTTTTATATAGTGGTGTCGGAAACGATACTTACGTTTTTAGCAAATTAAATGGAAATGATATTATTCATTTTGGTAAAAGTGGTAAAGATAATTTAATTTTTACTGATATAGAATTTGCTGATTTAACTTTTGAAAAAACGGATACAGATTTAGTTATAACATACAACAAAATACCTTCTGGCAACCCTGATGTGCAAGGTTCGTCTGAAACAGTTAAATTATTAGATTATTTTTTAGGCGAAACTCATCATTTAGTTTCAAATGTTACCGATAGTTCGGGGGAAACAAAAGCCTTAAAATCATTAATTTCTGGAAATATTGAAATCACTTTTAACGAAAACGAAGCGACTTTAGTTCATGGAACGTTTTTAAATGATGAAATAATTGCACCACAAACTAACATTTATGATGATACAATTTATGGTGCTGCAGGAAATGACACAATAAAGACTTATGGTGGAAACGATTTAATATACGGTGATAGTTCTGAAGCAGATATTCCATTAACTATTTATGATGATGAAACTTATGATGATTATATTGAAGCAGGTTTGGGTAACGATACTATTTATGGTGAAGCTGGAAACAACACAATTGTATTTAATGCAAACAATGTAATTGAAGATGAAAATGGTAATCAAACAATTGTTGGTGATGGCAATGACGTCGTATATTCTGGTAGTGGCACTGACGCTCTTGTATTCAAGGGTGTAAAATATGAAAATTTAGAAATCACATTTGAAGGTAATAACTTAATTATTAAATATGGTATGGACTTATCAAAATTAGATAGTAAGGTAACAATTGTTGATTACTTAAAGAATGGCAATTTTGAAAGTTCTGTAAAATATATTGTAGATACAGACAATAAAAGATACGCAATCGCAGATTATATTTCAGGATTTGAGATTACGGGAATAGCTGATAAAAAGAATACATTAAATGGTTCATCATTATCAGATACGATTACAGGTGGAAATTTAGCAGATGTAATTAATGGTGGCGCAGGTAATGATTATATTTACGGCAAAGAAGGTAATGACACTATTAATGGTGGCGCAGGAGATGATTATATAGGCGGTGGCGAAGGCAATGACGTAATTTACGGTGGTGCAGGAGATGACATTATCGTTGGCGGAGCTGGTAACGACAAATTATATGGTGATGAAGGTAATAATCAATTTATTTTTGATGCAGATAGTGGAAAAGATACTATTTATTCAGGCACAGGCAATGACACTATTGTTTTAAAAAATTCAAATTTAACTGCTTTAGAATTTGTTAATGACAACAATGGCAATTTAATTATTAGAGATTCTGCGAACAAAATATTTATTACAATAAATGAATATTTTTCACAAAACAAAAAAACTTCAGTAAAAACATTGGTTGATAATACTAGAAAATCTTATTACATAGATAATTTGTTAGATAATTTAAAATTAGATGCAAATAATGAATTTGACAATGTATTAAATGGTTCATATCTAGGGGAAAATATTGAAGGAAACATCGGTAACGATACAATTTATGGTAATGCAGGAAACGATACAATTAACGGTAATGACGGCAACGACGTTATTTATGGCGGGGACGGCGATGATGTTTTAATTGGCGGAGCTGGTGATGATGAATTATATGGCGAAGCAGGAAACAATAAACTTAGAGGTGGCGAAGGTAATGATACTTTAAGTGGTGGCAATGGAGAAAACGAATTATATTTCAAAACTGGCGATGGAAACGATGTAATTCTTGCAGGTACTGGTAATGATACTTTGATTTTTGAAGATTTTGAATTTTCTAAATTGCAATATCAAAAAGACCCATATTCTAATGATTTAGTTATTTGGTATGGAAGAACTGATAGTGAAGGTAAATATTTAGATTCTGTAACCATTAAAGATTATTTTGATTCAAAAGTTAAAACCTCTGTTTATAGAATTGAAGCATTACGAAACGGTAGTGTTGATGAGTATATTTCAAAAGAAATGAATTTTATTATTAATAATAAAGATACAGTTCTTCAAATTAATACTTTTAACGATAGAGTAAATAATATAACTGGTACAAAATATAACGATTATATTATAGGTGGTAATGTACCAGAATTTACAAATAACATTTACCATGGTGGTGATGGAAACGATACAATTATCGGTGGCCAAAGAGAAGATTTAATCTATGGCGGTAATGGAAACGATGTTTTATATGGTGGAGATGATAGAGATACCATTTACGGTGGAGCTGGTAATGACACTATTTACGGTGGAAACGGAAGTGATTTATTATTTGGTGAAGCTGGTGAAAACGAATTTCACTTTGAGGCTGTAAATAACCCAACTAAAGATTCTCACTTGTTTAATAATGACACAATCATTTCTGGTCAAGGTAAAGATACATTAGTATTTGATAATACTAAATATGAAGATTTATCTTTCTATCAAGATAGAAACGATTTAATTATAAAATATGGTAATAGTTATGATTTAAAAGAAAATAATTCAGTTACAATAAAAGATTATTTCAGATATAGAGGTAATGTATCAGTAAAAACAATCAAAACAGTTGAAGGTAAAGACGCTCACAATAACGATATTATTAAAATTGGTGAATTAAGTACCTATATGACTGATAAAGTATTGAGTGTTTTAGTTAGACCAGATGTTAAAAATAATTTAACAGGTAGTAATTATAACGATACTATTGTTGGTGGTGATTTAGATGATATTTTACGTGGTGTAAACGGCAATGATACAATTTATGGCGGAAAAGGCAATGATGTATTATACGGCGACAATGGAGATGATGAAATTCATGGTGGTATAGGAAACGACTTAATTATTGGCGGAGCTGGAAATGACCTTTTATATGGCGATGAAAATGACGACATTATTTATGGTGGTGTAGGTGATGATTCTATTTATGGTGGAACAGGCAACGATAGATTATATGGCGAAGCTGGTGTAAATAACTTCTATTTTGCAACTGGCGATGGTAATGATACGGTATATTCAGGATATGGATATGATATTTTAAACTTCACTGATGCAGATTTTGCAGATATGAAATTTATTAATTCAGGTTACGATTTAATCATTAAATACACTAATACAGGTGATACTGTTACACTTGCAAACTATTTAAGAAGTCCAAGAAATTCTATTCAAAAAATTATAGATAAAAATGGTAATGAACATATTTTACAAGAAGAAGTTACAATTGCATTAGAAGGTTATAAAGGTTATGCTAATCGAATAACTGGAACTTTCTTGAACAATGATATAACTGGCGGATATTCTAATGATATTCTTAATGGTGGAAACGGAAATGATACTATTAGCGGTAGTAAAGGAAACGACATAATAAATGGCGGAAACGGTGATGATGTTCTTTACGGTGATAGCGAAACTCCATCAGGTAATTTTGGAACTTACAGCGATGACGATGTAATTCATGGTGGCTATGGAAATGATTCTATTTATGGTGGCTATGGCAATGATAGATTATATGGCGATGCTGGCATGAATACTATGTATTTTAATGAAACAGATTACGATGGACATGATACGGTATATTCAGGATATGGATATGATATTTTAAACTTTAAAGACTTGAATTTTAATGATTTGAAATTTTCTAAAGTAGGTAATGATTTAGTCATTTCATATCAAAACGGTGGTAGAGATAATTCTGTTAATATTTTTAATTATTTTATAAATAAATATTCATCAGTAAAAGAAATTGTAACTGATGATGGAACAAATTCCATTTTAAACAACAATAATATTCATATAGATATTAACGCTATTAATCCTATGCGAAATAATACAATAATTGGGACATTCTTAAATGACAAAATTGTTGGCGGAAATATGAATGATATAATCATAGCTGGTGAAGGTAATGATTATATTGACGGTGGAGCAGGAGATGATGTAATTTTTTGCGGAATTGGCGATAATACAATCATCGGTGGAAAAGGTAATGATAGATTGTATGCTGAAGCTGGAAATAATACTTTCGAATTTAATATTGGCGATGGCAATGATACTGTTTATATTGGTAGCGGTACTGATACATTAAAATTTAATAATCTAAATAAAGATGATGTTGTAATTTCAAGATATTTAAACAATTTAGTTTTTAGTTATGGAACAAATGATAGTGTTTTAATTTGGAATTATTTCAATACAAATGGTGTTATCAATATGCTTGCAGAGTTTAAAGATGGCACATTTAACATAAAGGATTTATATAATGATTCAGTTGTTGCAACGACAATATCATCAAATATTAAAGCTGTCAGAGGTACTGTATTAAATGATGAAATTATCGCAACAGGAAATGGTCAAATATTATATGGTTATACAGGTAACGATTCAATTCAAGGAAGCGTTGGACATGATGTAATTTTTGGCGGAATTGGTGATGATACAATTATCGGTGGGAAAGGCAACGATAGATTATATGGCGAAGCTGGCATAAATACTTTAATATTTAATACAGGTGATGGCAAAGATACGGTATATTCAGGACGTAGTTATGATATTTTAAATATTAATGATGAATTTGCAGATTTAAAATTTTATAAAATTGGTAATGATTTAGTTATCGGTTATGGCGATGCCGATGATTCAGTTACAATTTCAGGTTATTTTATAAATAAATATTCATCAGTAAAAGAAATTATAACAACTGGTGATATTAAAAACAACATTTTAAACAACAATAATATAAAAATAGATATTCAGGGAAATCCAGTAAGAAATAATACTCTAATTGGCTCTTTCTTAAACGATAATATTGTTGGTGGAGATATGAACGATATAATCAGAGCTGGTGAAGGTAATGATTATATTGACGGCGGAGCTGGTCATGATGTAATTTTTTGCGGAATTGGCGATAATACAATCATCGGTGGAAAAGGCAACGATAGATTATATGGCGAAGCTGGAAATAATACATTTATTTTTAATATAAACGCTGGAAATGACACTATTTATTCAGGAACAGGTTCAGATACTTTAAAATTTGAAGATGTAAGTTTTAATGATTTAGAATTTTTCAATGATTCTTTAGGTAGTCTTGTAATAATCGCAAAAGATTCAACAGGTAATTATGCAAATAGTGTTACAATTGCAAATTATTTTAGATTTAAAGGCATAACTTCATTTGAAAAAATAATAGACAAAAATGGAGATGAATATACGATTTCAGTTGATAATGGAAATATTTTATTCAAAGATTCATCAAATACAGTATATCCTGTAACCATTAAATCTATTGCTAATTTATATGCATACAATCGCATAGTAGGAACAGATTTTAATGATAGTATTGTTGGTGGAAATTATATTGATAATATTTCTGCAGGCAAAGGTGATGATATTGTTATCGGCGGTTATGGCAATGACATAATTTACGGTAATGACGGCAATGATACATTATATGGCGATAGCACTAACTTAAATGATTATCTCGGCGGAAACGATATAATTTATAGTGGCAATGGTAATGATGTAATTTATGGTGGAGCTGGACATGATAGATTATTTGGTGAAAATGGTAACGATACTATTTACGGCGGAGCTGGAAATGATTACATTGACGGTGGAAACGATGATGACGAATTAAGAGGCGGTGAAGGTAACGACACAATTCATGGTGGAAACGGTAATGACACTATTTATGGTGGTGCTGGTGATGACATAATTTATGGTGATACTGGTAATAATTATATTCACTTCTCAAATGAAGATGCACAAGATGTGGTATTTTCTGGCAGAGGCGTAGATACTTTAGTATTTGATGATATTAATGATTTTAATAAATTAAAGTTTACAAATTCTAACGGTAATTTGATAATTTATTACAATGAAACTAATGATTATGACAAAGTTGTTGTTGTAAATTATTTTAAAATGATATCTTCTGTAAAATACATACAAATCGGTAATAATCCAAATGATACTAAATTATTATCCGAATTATTGTTAAACGACGGCAAATTTGTAACAATAGAAGGATTTGAAAATCGAGGTAACTATTTAATTGGAACAGTATATAATGATAGTATTACTGGCGGATATTTTGCAGATATAATTTCTGGCGGAGAAGGTCATGATTACATAGACGGCGGTGCAGGTAATGACAAATTATACGGTCATAATGGCAAAGATACTATTCTTGGTGGCGACGGCAATGATTACATAGACGGCGGAGTTGATGATGATTCTTTATTAGGTGGAGCTGGAAATGATACTATTCGTGGTGGCGATGGTGATGATTATATTGAAGGTGGTACAGGAAACGACTACTTATACGGCGATGCAGGTATAAATACTTTTTCTTTCAAAGTTGGTGATGGCAATGATGTAATCTTTTCTGGTACAGGTCAGGATATTTTAGATTTTGGAACATTAGATTTAAAAACAGATTTCAAATTTGTTAAAGACGGAAATAATTTAATTATTTCTTATGGTCAAGCGACAGGTTTTGTAGATTCTGTAACTATTTATTCATATTACAATGGAATTTGCTCAGTAAATACAATTATTGCAAAAATAGATGGTGAAAGAGTGTCTGTTGATATCAAAGATATCGGAAACATTGAAATGAGAGGCGACGAATTTAGAAAAAATAAATTAGATGGTTCTGTAATGAACGACATAATTTATGGTGGAGTTCTTGCTGATACTATTTCTGGCGGAAATGGTAATGATACTATCTATGGCGGAGCTGGAAACGATTATATTGACGGTGGTCGCGATAACGATATACTTTACGGTGGAACTGGAAATGATATTATTCATGGTGGCATGGGTAATGATACAATTATTGGCGGTTTAGATAATGACCGTTTATATGGAGATTATGGTAATAACACATTTATCTTTAATGATGGCGATGGTAGAGATACCATTTATTCAGGAAGTGGAAATGACACTATTGAATTTGCAGATATGACAAAAGATAATTTAAAAATTGTTTATGATAAAGCATCAGGAAGTGTAATTATCAATTACGGAACAAATAACTATGATTATGTTTATATTGATTCATATACAAACAATTCTTCTGTAAAATACATTGTTACAAAAGATGCAACAGATCCTAACAATAAAATTACAACGAAATTATCAGATTTGTTGAATGAAAATATGATAAACATTAATGCAGAGGCTAAGAAGAAAACCGAGGGTACAATTTATAACGATAAAATTATTTCAGATAATAAAGGTTCTGTATATATTGACGGTGGCGCAGGAGATGATTTAATTGAAGGCGGAAAATATGACGATACCATTTATGGTGGAGCTGGAAACGATACTATTCGAGGCAATGGAGGCAGTGATTTAATTCATGGCGGAAATGGCGATGATGTTTTATATAGTGGCGCTGGAAAATGCAATTACTTATACGGAGATAATGGCAACGATAAATTGTATGGTGATATAAATTCAAAATACGATTATTTGTATGGTGGTGCTGGGGACGACACAATTTATGCTAATTCCAGATATTATACAGAAGCTTATGGTGGCGAAGGCAACGATACTTATGAAATCAATTTAAGTGCGACAAAAATTTCTGATAGTTCTGGTAAATCTGATGTAATTAATATTCAAGCAGGTAAAGCTTCTGTTGGCGTATTCTTTAATGTTTCAAAACAAACTGATATATTTGCAGATGCAGATAGTTCTGATTTGTATTTGTATGATATTTCAAAACTTCAAGAAATTATGGCAGATTTTGAAGAAAATGGAACTTTACCAACAAATAAATTGGTACAAATTGAAAATTATTTTGCAAAAGGTTTGATTGAACAAATCAATTCAAATGATGGTTCACACTTTGGCATAGACGAAATTAATAAAATTAAAGAAAGTGTAACATCGTGGTTGAATACAAAAGATTATGCAAGTACAGAGGCTGTACTTCAAAGTGGCAATCAAACAGATATTGCTGTTTTACTTCAATTGTATGGTAACCTTGATTGGCAATAATAAACAGAAAAAATAATAAAAATAAAATTAAGCAGGAAAATTATTTATAATTTTCCTGCGTTTTCAAAATTAAAGATATCAGGTTTTGAATGAGAAGAGAACTTCCGTTTTGCGTAAGCAAAATCTCGGGAAGTGAGAAACCTCTCAATAAAAAAGAACCACTTTCGTAGTTCCTTTTTTAAATGGTGGGCGTTGAGAAGAGCTCTTGTTCAAAAGCTGACTAAATGTCAGGTTTTGAATGAGAAGAGAACTCCCGTTTTGCTTTAGCAAAACTTCGGGAAGTGAGATGCCCCTCAATAAAAAAGAACCACTTTCGTAGTTCCTTTTTTAAATGGTGGGCGTTGAGAGGCTCGTCTTGCTCGTTCGCGTTAAACGGGTCTTCAATTGAATATTTTTCAAAACATTTTTGTTTTTCAAAATATTCAAGTTTTCGCCCTCTGCTCACTCGCGCCGAACTCCTTTGACCAAACTGCGTTTGGTGGAGTTCTCGCGTTTCAAAACACAAAATAAAAGACCAGATAACATCAGTTATCTGGTCTTTTATGGTGGGCGTTGAGAGGCTCGAACTCCCGACATCTTCCTTGTAAGGGAAGCGCTCTACCAACTGAGCTAAACGCCCGCACCATATATTAAATTTTTCTTATCTCAGTTGGTAGAGCTTTAATTGAACTACCGCGAAGTAAACTCCGCTGGGCAACTGAGCTAAACGCCCGCAACATGCATCAATGTGCTTGTCGATATATTCAATATACATAAAAAAATTTTTTATGTCAATATCTTAAATAAAAAATATACAAAAATTTTTATTTATGCTATTATTTTCATTACGATAATATATATTTACTACTATTTTTTATGGAGGTATGAATGACTAATATTGTGATTAAAAAACCTATAAATACTGAACTTAATAATGAATTAGATGAAATTAATTCTTTTGTTTTAAAGTATAAATCTTGGTCAGAATACGTTATGCAAAGTCTTGAAAATTTCCGCGGAACTCCTGCGATTTTAGATGAGTATAACGGATTAAGCCTTACTTATGATGATGTTATTGACAAATTAAACCGTTTTAGCAGAGCGTTGGCCTCTCAAGGTATTCAAAAAGGCGATTTTGTTTCGTTATTTTCTGAAAATAATGGTTTACATTTTATTTGTCATCAAGGTATTATGCAAACAGGAGCATGCTCTGTTTTAAGAGGGGTTTCTTCTCCGGCTGAAGAATTAGATTATATTTTAAAACATTCCGACTCAAAAGCACTTATAATAAGTGATTACAAATCATTAAATTCTTTAACAGATTACATAAATCAAAACGATAATTTATTGTTTGTGGTTGTTTTATTTGATCAAAAAGGTTCTATGCCTGAAAACATTAACAAACCTATTTACATGTTTGAAGATTTTTTAAATTTGGGTAATGATTATAATTTCCAAAGACCTGAAATGACCCCACAAGACAATGCTTTGATGATTTATACTTCTGGCACAACAGGTTTCCCTAAAGGGGTTATGCTTATTCATCAAAATGTTTTATCGCAGATGATTCCTGTAAAAAAAGGATTAGATATTAGAGCTGGGGAAAAATCTTTACAAATTCTTCCTGTTTGGCATTCTTATGAAATGCTTATGCAGTCTTTATTTTTCTCATCTGGTTTATATCTACATTTCACAACTCTACCAAAACTTAAAGAAGATTTGAGAAAATATCAAGTAGATATTTTTATGACTGTTCCACGTATTTGGGAAGCTCTAAGACTTGGTATTTATCAAAGAATTAAGAAAAAATCAAAACTTAAATATAAAATATTTGATTTTGCGGTAAAAATGAGTATCAAATATAAAATTCATAAAATGTACAGCGAACAACGTATTACAAACAAGAAAAACAGATACCATTTAAGAACTAATTTGTATCATAGATTTGTAAGATTTTTTATAAAACCAATTCATCTATATTTTATGGAGAATGTTTATGAAAAAATCAAAGCAAAAACAGGGCTTAATTTCCGTTTTGCTTTATCTGGCGGAAGTTCATTATCATTAAAAGATGAATTATTTTATGATGCATTGGGTATTAATTTAAGAGTAGGTTATGGTTTAACTGAAACATCTCCTATTTTAACGCTTCGTCATGCCAATGATAAAAATTACTTATCATCTGTTGGTAAACCTGTTATGGGTACAGAAATAAAAATTGTAGATATGAATGGCGGATACGAATTAGGAGCATTCCAAAAAGGTGTAGTTCTTGCGCGTGGTCCACAACTTATGAAAGGATATCACAAGGATGACGAAGCAACTAAAAAAGTTGTTGATAAGTATGGCTGGTTCAATACAGGTGATTTAGGCTGGTTAACTTATGATAACCACTTGGTGCTTGTTGGACGTTCAAAAGAAACAATCGTTCTTTCGAATGGTGAAAATGTAGAACCTGTGCCAATTGAAGAAGCGTGTTTACAAAGTAGTTATATTGAGCAAATTGTTCTTGTAGGTCAAGATGAACCAAACATGTGCGCACTTGTTGTTCCAACTCAAGAAGCGTTGAAAAAATGTGAACTTGCATTAAAAGAAATGAACAAAGGTGCAAATTTAACTATTAAAAATCCTAATTTAAAGGAATTAATTAAAAAAGAAATTGATAATTATATTAAATCAAAACCAAATTTAAAATCTTTTGAAAAAATTAAATCTTTTGAAATATTAGAGGATAATTTTAATCAGGAAAATGGCTTATTGAGCCAAACAGGCAAACTTAAACGCGGAAAAATTATTGATAGATACAAAGATATTATCAATAATATGTTTTCAGATAACAAAAAAGACAAATAATAAACAAAACAGAAAAAGAAGTGCGGATTTGCAAAGCAATGAGAGCATTGGGACATGGCTGGAAAGTTCTAATAATTCAGTTTACAAAAGGTGATAGCGCAACTTCATACG
>CAKUXD010000029.1 GCA_934699705.1 uncultured Candidatus Melainabacteria bacterium | reverse complement strand
GAGTTTCGCTTTTTGCACTTCGTGCAGTTCGCTCAATCTGTTCGCTACCCGAACTTCGTTCGTACGGAAAATCCGCTATGCAAATGTCTTGAACGAATCTTCAACATTTTTCTTGCATACTCCTTTTACAGCTTCCATTTCGGTTTGAATTGCGTTGTGTTCAGTATCAAGTTGTTTCAATCTCAATTCAAGGTTCTTATCTTGTGCTTGAATTACTGATGTACGTGCGTTAATATTACTCATTTCTTGTTCATATAAGTAAGATTTATAAGTGTATTCGTTCATTGCGTCTTCATAAGCTTCATCATCAGTTATTGTATTTGTTGTAACTGCGTATTCGTTGTTGTTGTACGTGAAACTCTGAACTCGATTAAACTTATCTCTATTTATTGTACATTTTTCGTATGTTTCTTTTTTCGGAGTTGTTATTTCACCAGCGTAGTAATAAACTGATTTTTTGTTACCACTTGCAGATGTAGCCTCTATTAAATCAGCGTCTTTGTAATATTGATAACTTGGTTTTTCGCTTGTTCCTACATTTATCCAATAAACTGGTTTATCATCTGCACCTTTTAATGCTTCGTAGGCATCTTTATGTTCAGTTGGAATTCCAGAAGCAGGATTAGGATTTATATAATTTAAATCGTAGGTTTTGCCTTTAGTTGTTGTAATGTTACCAGTGTGAGCATTGCTATCGTAACTATTAACTGTTGAAAATTGACTTTGTCCGCAAGCTGGAAAACCTAATTCTGTTGTTGTATAACTGAATGCAACAGTATAAGTTCCATTAGCATCTTTCGTAATTTGGTTTACTGTTGCTTCTGAATAATCTGTTCCAGGGATTGTAAAAGTATAGGTTACTTTTGTGTAATCCTGTGTAGAAGGCGGTGTTGGCACTTGTAGTGTCAACATTTGATTATACAAATTAGCAGATTGATTGGATAACTCTGTCCTTTGTTGGTTAATCTGTTGTCCTTCGTATTCTATATTTGATTTTCTTGCGGTAAGACCTAGAAATCTTGCCTGTGATGCTGCCATGCCCATAGTTTTTTCCTCATTTTTTCTTTTCATCGGTATATTTAATGATTTTTTTCAAAAAATCAACAAAATATCCTCTGTTTAATGTAAATAAATATTAAATAACATTTGAAAGTGTTTAATAAAAAGCTTTTGCAAATATTTTATCTTGTATAAAAACAATCAATAAAGTGCGATTTTTTCATTATTTGTATTTATTTTTATTAAGTGATATAACTTATATATATATTAGTTTGGTATTTTGAAAGGAATAGGCATGGAAAAGAACAAGGAAACTTTGCATATACTAAGACACTCTGCGTCGCATATTATGGCTCAAGCAGTACAAAGTTTGTTTCCGCACGCAAAATTGGCGATTGGTCCAGCTACTGATACTGGGTTTTATTATGATTTTGATTTAGATGAACACACTTTTACTGCAGAAGATTTAACTAAAATCGAAGAAAAAATGAAGGAAATTTTGAAACAAAATCTTACTTTTGAAAAGGTTAATGTTGAAGATGTAGATGCTCAAATTGCTGAGTTTAAGGCGCAAGGCGAAATTTATAAAGCTGAATTATTGGAAGAACACAGAAATGATAATCCAACTTTGTATGTAACGAAAGATAAAGACGGTAATGCGTTGTTTAACGACCTTTGCGCAGGTCCTCATGTTCCAAATACAAGTTTTATCAAGGGTAATGCAATTAAATTATTGAAGGTTGCAGGCGCTTACTGGAGAGGTAACGAAAAAAATAAAATGTTGCAACGTATTTATGCTACTGCTTTTTGGACAAAAGAAGATTTAGTTGATTATCTTCACATGTTAGAAGAAGCTGAAAAACGCGACCATAGAAAACTTGGTACTCAATTAGATTTATTCTCGGTAAGAGAAGAAATCGGTGGTGGGTTGGTTTTATGGCACCCAAATTTATATACAGTACGTGAAGAAATTGAAAATTACTGGAGAACTGAACACAGAAAACGTGGTTATGTAATCGTTCAAACTCCTCAACTTGCAAAATCTAAATTGTGGGAATTATCAGGACACATTGACCACTATAAAGAAAATATGTTCTTTATTCAAAAAGAAAACGAAGAAGATGATCAATATATTGTAAAACCTATGAACTGTCCGTTCCATATATTGATTTATCAATCACAAAGACATTCTTACCGTTCTTTACCATTAAGAATGGCAGAATTGGGTACAGTTTACAGACGTGAAAAATCAGGTGCTTTGTCAGGTTTAACACGTGTTCAAGGCTTTACTCAAGATGATGCTCATATTTTCTGTACTCCAGAACAATTAGTTGACGAAATTAATGCTATTATTGATTTTGTTGCTGATACAATGGCAATTTTCAAAATGGGTTTCGAAGTTGAATTATCAACTCGTCCTGAAAGTTATGTCGGAAAACTTGAAAACTGGGATTTGGCAGAAGCTGGCTTGAAGGAAGCGATGGATAAACGCGGTATGAAATATGACATTAATGAAGGCGATGGTGCGTTTTATGGTCCAAAAATTGACTTTAAGGTTAAAGATGCTATCGGCAGAACTTGGCAATGTGCTACAATTCAGCTAGATTTCAATTTACCAGAAAGATTTGATATTAAATATCAAGATAAAGACGGTCAATTGAAAACTCCTGTAATGTTACACCGCGTAATTTTTGGATCTATGGAACGTTTCCATGGTATCTTAATTGAACACTTTGCAGGTGCTTTCCCAACTTGGTTAGCTCCAACTCAGGTTTCTGTTGTGCCAATTTCTAATGAAAAGCATGCTGATTATGCAGAAAAAGTTTATAAAAAACTTAGAGAGTTAGGAATTAGAGCTTATTTAGACGATCGTTCTGAAAGTATGAATTACCGAATTAGAGAAAACTTACAAGATAAAAAAGTTCCTTATGTTGTCGTTGTAGGTGATAAAGAACAGGAGTCTGGCGAAGTTGCAATTCGTCAAAGAGGTGTTGGACAAATTGGTACAAAACCAGTTGACGAATTTGTAGATATGATTTTGAACGAAATTAAAACAAGAAAATGTTAATTGAAGGTTCAATTGCAACTGATAAAACAAATATTTTGATTGAAGAATATGCCCGTTTGATAAATTCGGGCATTTCTTCCAATGAGATACTCGTTTTGGTAAACAATTCTTCGGCGAAAGAGCGGTTTATTGAGGGTGTTTTAAATTCGATTAATACAGATGTCGTTGAAAAATTGCGTATCTACTCGTTTTTTGGATTAGTTTATAACTCAATAATGGATAATTGGGCGTTTTTAGAAAATAAACTTTCAAGCGGTAAACCTTCTATAATCCCTAATATGATTGGACTTGAGATTTCTCAGTTTATGTTGAAAGATATTATCAGGGATATTAAATTTAGTGGTTATAATTCTAAAAAATCACTTTTACATCAGCTTTTTAGGAGATATTCGCTGATTGTTCAAAACAATCTTAATGATAATGACGTTGAATGGCGTGCAAAAAATGTTTTAAAAGAGGGGTTTGTTCAAGATAGTAAATCGGCTTTAAAACTCCTTATGGCAAAAACGCTTAATTATCGTAGTTTTGACTATTTGCGCCAAACCTTGTTGTTCAATTATCTGTATCAAAATGCAAATATTTTTAAAGATATAAAATATGTTTTCGTTGATGATGCAGATGAAATTACACCCGTTTGTTTTGATTTTATAAAGTTTTTAAAACCAAATTTAAAAGATATTTTTGTAGCTTGTGATAATCTGGGTTCTAGTAGAACTGGGTATTTGAGCGCAGATAAAAATGTTTATATGAAATTTAAAAATCTAATATCTGAAAATCCCAAGATTTTAAATTCTACTTTTAAAATGGCTGAAGAAGCTGATAATTTATATAAAAAAGTTTTAGGTAATGAAGATGTCAGATTAAAATATTTTTCACATTTATCGCCGTCAAAACGAGCAACAATGATTGATTTAGCCGTAATAAAGATTAAAAACTTAATTAAATCAGGCTTTTTCCCTTCTGATATCGCTATAATTACTCCAGTTGTCGATGATATGTTGAAATTTTATTTGAAAGAAAAATTATCAAAAGTGAATTTAGTTTTTCTTTCTGGTAGTGAAAAACTTGTTCAAAACCCTTATGTATTGTCTGCGTTGACAATATTAAAATTAAATTCTACGTTAAAAGATGAATTGACAGAATTTGATTTAAGAGTTATTTTATCGAAAATTTTAGATATTCCAATTCGGCATTGTCAGAAGATTTTAGAGCATTTTGATAAAACAAAATCTTTGATTGATTATGAATTTAAACTTGATGAATATACTCAAAAATACGAAAATTTTAAACACTTTATTGACGAATTGCAGACTTTGAATATTTCGCTTTCTGAACAAGTTCGATTGATTTATGATAAACTTTTTGATTTTAAGAGTCTGAACATCAATGAAATAAACAAATTTTCGTTTTTTGTGAAGCAATTGCAAGATTTTGAAGCTGTTTTTCCAGAAGAAGTTATAAGTGGTAAAAAAGAAGAAATTATCAAACAAATTGAAAATTCTATTATCGCGGAAAATCCTTATTCGACTGTTGAAATACTCGAAAATGATTTGGTGATTGCAACTCCGCAAAAGATTATTGATAATCAGATTAAGACAAAATTTCAAATTTGGTTAGATATTTCATCTGGCGAGTGGGTTAAAAACGATACTGGTCCATTGTACAATGCGTGGGTGTTTCAGGCAGATTGGGATAAAGAAGAATACACAATTCAAGATGATATAAATCTTTCTCAGCAAAAAACTGCACGTATTTTGCGTAAATTAGTTTTATGTGCAAAAGAGTTTATTTATACGTTTTCAAGCCTTTTTGACGGAAACGGTATTGAAAATTTTGGTGGAATTGAACCGTATTTTAAATCTCAAGAAGAAACAGTTTCCTCTATTGGTTTTAAGTTTGAGCCGAGGGAAGACCAAAAGCCTGTTCTTGATTATAAAAAAGGTCAAATGGCGATTTCTGCTGTTCCTGGAGCTGGGAAAACAACAATTTTGTTGGCTTTGATAATAAAATTATTAAATGACGGTGTAAACCCTGAAAATATATTTGTTTTAACTTACATGGAATCTGCTGCGAGAAATTTTAGAGAACGAATTAAAAATATTAATACGGAAAGTTCTAAATTGCCGAATATTAGTACAATTCATGGACTTGCATTAAGAATTTTGAAGGATAATTCAAACTTTGAAAGATTGGGTTTAGCGCCTGATTTTGAAATTTGCGATGATTCTCAACGATCAGGAATTATTCAAAAAATTTCAAAACAATTTGGGTTGAAAAAGACTGAAATTGATAATTTTGATAGAGCAATCTCTGTATTTAAGCTCGGGGGCGGAGTTTTAACTGAAAAAACGACTAATTTGCAGGTTAAAAAGTTCCTCGATTTTTATAAACTTTATCAAGAGGAGTTAAAAACATTTAATTTAATTGATTATGACGATATGCTTTTGTCTTCGGTGAAATTATTGGAAGAAAATGAAGATATTTTAAATTATTATCAAGAAAATTGTCAATATATTATTGAAGATGAAGCTCAAGATTCATCGGCTATTCAGCAACGTTTGATAGGTCTTTTGAGCGGTAAGCATAAAAATCTTATCAGGTGCGGAGATATAAATCAGGCAATTACGACAACTTTCTCAAATGCAGATACAGAAGGATTTAAAAAGTTTATTAAATCAAGTCAAAGTGTTGAAATGGATTGTTCTCAGCGCTGTTGCCATGATGTTTGGAAACTTGCAAATAATTTAGTTATTATGGCTGATAGAAATGAAGATTATAAAGATGCGTTTTACCGAATTTTCATGAAACCAGTTGAGGGTAGAAATCCTTTGTCTGAAAGAGCAGTAAAATCGGTTGTGTTTGACAATACTTTTGCTGAAAAAAATTATATTTTAAAACAGATAAAAGAAATTTTGACAAAAACACCAAAAGCTACTATTGGAATTCTATTGAGAAGTAATTATCAAGTTGGCAGTTGGTTGTCATTCATTATTGACGCAGGATTTAAGAGTATTTCCCGTTCGGAATGTTTAGAACAAAAAAATGTTTACAGAACGATTTCTGCACTTTTAAAAATAGTTGAAACCCCTTTTGATAACGAGGTCATAGCCTCATCTTATGAAGTTTTGGCTGAAACTGGATTTTATAAATCAAGGTTGCAAGTGGATATTCGGAATTTAGAACAACCATTTGTTGTTTCAAATTCTGATGAAATGAGTGCAGAACTTGCA
Organism: uncultured Candidatus Melainabacteria bacterium; assembly: GCA_934699705.1. Taxonomy (GTDB): domain Bacteria; phylum Cyanobacteriota; class Vampirovibrionia; order Gastranaerophilales; family Gastranaerophilaceae; genus UBA6984. The sequence continues at coordinate 16,516 of CAKUXD010000029.1, read as the reverse complement.
AGATTTTATTGGGATACCTTATATTGGTTGAGTTTTGCGCATTTACCAATTGAAGAATTAGCTCTAAAAATTGGATTGCATTATTATAAAAGCGATATTGAAAAATCAAATGTATATTTGATTTCAACTCTTATAAAACGTCTGTCAGCTTCAAATCATAACTTTTCAACAGTTTTAGAAAAACTTGAAGCGCTTGCAAAAAGACCAAATTTGAGTGGTTTTAAATTCTTCTCAGAAGAAGATGAATCTGATAGAGAATTTTTGGCGGGGAAAGTTCAGGTTATGACTTATCATAAATCAAAGGGTGATGAGTTTGATTATGTCTTTATTCCAGAGTTTACGGAGAAATTATTAACACTTGATTTTGCGCAAATGACGTTGAAAAAAGATGTTGATTTTACTGAACAAATCAGGGCATTGAACCCAAAATATAAGAAAAAAGACGATTTTGAACTTAAAAAAGAACAAATTTCTGAAAATCTAAGACTTCTCTATGTTGCAATAACAAGGGCAAAAAGAGGACTTACTTTTACTGTTTCAAAAGAAATAAAAATGTACGGCAAGGTTCAAAATCAAACTCCAAGTATTATTTTTGAAAAATTGTTGAAAGGAAGTCAGGCATGATAATATCTCCAGCAATGCTTAAAATAATTGAAGAATGTCCTAGAAAATATTTTTATATGTATATGGATAAAATTTCGTTGCCTCAAAATAAAAAATTGTTTGAAAAAGGTAAAAATATTCACGCAATTGCAAGTTATTTTATTAAAAATTTTGACGTTTCAAAGTTGGAAAACGCCTTGACTACTGAAGAAAAAGATATTTGGAAATATTTAAAAAATACAAAATATTTTGGCTATGAATTTATAAACAGTGAATATCAAATATCGTTTAAGCTTGATGATAACTGGTTTGGCGGTAGATTAGACGCTTTAGTTAAAAATAAAGAAGATTATTATATTTTAGATTATAAAACGGGTGCAATTCCTAAAAATCCTGAGTTTGACTTCCAAACAATGATATATTTGTTAGCAGTCGATAGACTGTTAAATCAAAAATATAAATCTTTGAATTTTGTTTATTTGGATTTAAAAAATAAAGATGAAAAAATTATAAATTTTTCAGATGATTTTAAACAAAAATACGAAGAAAATTTAAAAAAAGTTGCCAAAAAAATTGAAATTTCACAAAGTTTTCAAAAAATTTCAAATCAAGGTAATAAGTGTAATTGCGACTATTATAAATTTTGTAAAATTTTATAATAAAGAATTCATGTTAAAAGTTTGTTACAAAAGGGTTTAAATTCAGCAATTTTCATGGTTTTCTATACTTTTATATTGTGTGTAGGTACATAAGAATTATATAGTAGTGTAGGAAATGTCAAATTACGTAGCATCAATAATATCATTATGTGAAAATGCGAAAGCCGCAAAAAATGGTAATATTTTAAGGCATGTTTCAACGATTGGGCATGCGTCAAAATTGATTACAAAACTTGCTTCGGGTCAAGGAACAGAGGCAACAACAAAACTTTGTCAAGGCATTGTTGACACTTTTGATAAAGCCACAGCAGGTTCTAAAATAGGTCAGGCTGTTAGAAAAGGGGTCAAGTTATCAAGAAATACCGATCCAATTTCGGCAACTTGCGCGATGATTAGAGTTTGTAAATCCGATACGCCAGCAAGAGCATTTTTGGAAGAAGGTGCGGATATCTTGGGTATGTTTATAGTTGAGGGTTCAATGATAAAATATGCAAAAGATATTGCAAACATAAAAGGTATAAAAACTTTGAATGACTCAATGGTTAATTTCTGTAAAAACAAGGGTGGACCAATGCAAGTCGTACCCGCCATTGTGTATGGTGTGTTATTTACGGCAGGGTCAATAATAGGTTCAGGAGCTTTTCGAAAAGCTGGTACTTGGGTAGCTGATAAATTAGGATTGGCAAAATCTCAGCAACAACCTGACAATCACAAAACGGCAGACGGTAAAACAAAATATTATTTCGGTTAACAGGTAGTTAAATAAAATGTCATCAAATTATATCTCAGAATCAATATCATTAGTAAGAAACTTGAAAAAAGCTGCAAAGGGCGACAAATTAGCAGCGTTTTCAGCTATCGGTAATGCTGTTAAAGTTACCGAAAAAATTGCTAAAATTGATAATTCTTGGGGTGATGCTGCCAGAGGCGTCGTTGATTCTTTCTCAAAAGCTGCAGAAACAAGTGAATCATTACAAACTGCAAATAAAATTGCTAATGTTGCGAGAATGGGTGATGAAATTGGCATGTGCAAATCTGCAGTACAAATTTTTGCATCAAACTCTCCTGTTAGAAAAGCTATTGAAGAAACATTAGGCTGGAGTGCTAAATTTACTGCAAAACACGTAATGTTGCATACTGTTCCAGAATTTATAAAAAATACAAAATCATTGAATTCTGTTGCAACTAAAGTTGGTGATTTTGCTAAAAATACAAAAGGCATGGGACAATTACCTGCTGTAATTTCAGGTATTGGCTATTCTTTAGCTACAATTTATGCTCCAAAATATGCCCGTAAATTAGGTGGTTGGATTTCTGATAAATTAGGAATTAAACCTTACGAAGATAAAAAAGTTGCTTAATTGAAATTTTCATATCCTTTGATTTATAATACTGTTGAGGATAGTGTTATAAAGTCATGAAAAAAATTGGGATATTAATAATCTTTATTTGTACGTTTATTTTTACATCGCCTGCGCATGCTATAAAAATAGGCTTGCTTACTAATGTTGGTGCTGTTCGTTTGGGTGCGTCGACTTATGCTCCAATAATAAATTCTCATACAAACCGCACTATTTATACATTAAGCCCAATGCGAAACTATGAATTTAAGGCTCAGGACGATAATATTTTGATAAAATTAGGTACAAAGTATTATAGTTTAGATACGAACGAAGTTGCGATAAGACCAACAGAGAATGGATTTGTTAGTGCAAAAAATAAGTGGTATCGTGGAATTTTTATAATAAAAAATCAAAATGGGTTATTAACTTTAATTAATAAATTGGATATAGAATCTTATATTCAAGGGGTAGTTCCTGCAGAAATGCCTTCAAGTTGGCAGTATGAAGCTCATAAAGCACAGGCAATTGCAGCGAGAAGTTATGCTTTGGCAAATTTGGGTAAACGTGCAAAATATGGATACGATTTAAAAGATACTCCAGAAGATCAGGCGTATAATGGTGCTTCGGCTGAAACACAACAAACAAATCAGGCAGTTGTTGATTCTTACGGTATTGTTTTAATTTATGATTTAAAAATTATACCTGCATTTTATTCGGCTTCTGCTGGTGGTCATACTGTTGCTGCTGGTAGTGTTTGGGAAAGAGATTTACCATATATTCGCGCAGTTCCGTCTTATGATGAAAATGTTAAAAAGAACGGGCATGGGGTTGGAATGTCGCAACATGGTGCGAATAATTTAGCAAAACAAGGGTATAACGCATATCAAATTTTGCAATATTTTTATAAAAATATCAGGTTTGCAAGAATTAATCAAGATTATTACAAATAAAATGAACGGCGGTTTTGATTTATCAAAACCGCCGAAAAATTCTCTAATAAATTATCCCTAATAATTTCCTATTCCTCATCTTCGTCTGAAACCTTGACAGGGTCTGCAACTTGAATTCCCATTGCTCGAAGTGAAGTTCTTGCTTTAGGTGCAAGTGCTGTATCTGCAAAGTTTTCCAGAATAGTTTGGAAGCATTCTACTGCTTCTTGATTCATATCTCTCATCTTATATAAATAGCCAGCCTTATAATAAAGTGGTGCTAAACTTGTATCTGTTGCAACTAGCATTTGGTTATCAAGTTTTATTTTGATTTCGATTAAATTTTGGTTATCTTCTGGTGATAATAAAGCGTGTCCATAGACTTTTTTTGTTAAATTGTCTATTGTTGCAGTCATGTTTTCAATAGCTTCAGGAGCTAATTTTTTTGAAGATTTTTTTGCTGCAGACGCGTCCATTGTGAATGCGATTATCACAAAAAGTCCTGCCAATGCTAATGTTAATATTTTTTTCATTACCCGTCCCCTACGTTTGTGTATATATCATACAAAAAAACTTGCAATTTGACCTCAATTAAATGTATGATATATTTTATGGAAATCGTTCAAAAATTGTATCAAATGTTTGTGTTAGGTTGTAAGGGTGATAACCTAAAAAGTGCTTTAAATAAAGGACTCGGAGGGGTTATTTTCTTTAAAGATGACATACAATCAAAAGAGGATTTTAAAAATTTAATAAAAACACTGGCATGCCAAATTCAGACCATGCCATTTTTTTCAATAGATCAAGAAGGTGGTCGAGTTGAAAGAACCGAAAATATTTGGGGTGGAAAAAGATATTTAAGCGCAAAATTTGCTTATGCAAAAGGCGAGGTTTTTTTACGCCAGCAAACACAAATGATTTCTGATGAGTTAAAAGAATATGGTATAAATTTGAATTTTGCCCCTTGTTGTGATACAAATACAAATCCAAATAACCCAATTATAGGCGAAAGAGCGTTTTCTTCTAACCCTGAGGAAGTTATAAAAGGTGCAAGAATAGTTTTAGATGTTTATGAGCAAAATGGGATTATTCCTTGTATAAAACATTTTCCAGGACATGGAGATGCCGATTGTGATAGTCATTTAACTTTGCCCAAAATAGATTTATCACTTGAAGAAATGGAAAAAACGCACATAAAACCATTTAAAGAACTTATAAAACGTGGTGTTGATATGGTTATGGTTGCGCATTTGCATTGTACTTGTTTTAACAAAGAAGTTATTCCAACATCATTAAGCAAAGAAGCTATTGAGTATTTGCGCAAGGATTTTGACGGTGTAATTTGTTCTGATGATATGGTCATGAAAGCTCTGGATAATTACGAAAATGCCTGCGAAACTGCAATTAGAGCTGGTGTGAATTTATTTTTGTACAGATATAGTGATGATAAAACAATAGAAATTATTGAAAATATTGCGAAAAAAGCACAGAATGATAAAACGCTTCAAGATTGTATTGAAGCGTCTTATGATAAAATTATTAAGTTAAAACAAAAGTATAAATTAATATAAATTTTGCATTGCAGAATAAATTAATTTTGAGGCTTGTTGAATAAATTCTTTACCCTTAGGTGAGTTGTAAGGTCTTTGAGCCATAATTGCCACAATGTATTTTTTGCCGTCTGGCATGTAAACAATTCCAGCATCGCCTAACATTGAACCGATATCACCTGTTTTATGCAGGAAAGTTGCGCCTTTACCAAGTCCTTGAGGGATTAAGCGGTCGTTTTTAACATGGCTCATATAATCTACGATATATTCGCGAGAGTTGATATTCAAGAAACTTGGGTTATCAAGGTTGAATAACATAGTTGTCATATCGTTAGTTGTTGTGTAATTTGTGCCTTTTAAATCAGGTAACCATGTTTGAACATGTGTATCTTTAAGTCCCCAATTTCTTATTGCAGTATTTGTTGAAGTCATAGAGCCAAGTTTTGACATAATCATGTTTGTAGAAGAATTGTCAGAATCTTGAATCATTGTTTTTGCAAGTTGGTCGATTGTATATTTTTTACCAATCGGCGCATATTGTAAATTACCAGAACCTGATGCTTTGTAGTAATTTGTTAAATACATTTCATCGTAAATTGATAATTCATTGTTTTCAATCGCCTTAAATAATTGAATTAAAACAGGAACTTTTATTATGCTTGCTGCTGGAAAAATTTCTGAACCATTAATATCAATGTATTTTCCTGTGTTAAAATCCCAAACTGTTATTGCAGGGTGAATTGACGGATATTTTTTCATCAATTCTCTTAAAGCGTTATCCAAAACGGTCATTTCTTCTGTTTTGTAAACAGGGGTCATAAGTGCTTTTTTGGTTGCTGGTGTTGCAATAGCACGTTTGTTATTGAAAATTGTGTTTGATAAATAGTTTGAGGTTGGAAACATTAAGTTGTAATAATCAGCTTTAATGTTTGAGTAGTTTTGTTTACCAGTAAATAAAGGCAAAGAAATATTATGGAATACGGTTGGTAAAATATAATAACCAATTGCAAACAAAATTACCATTGAAAATAAAAACGATAATGGATTTTGTTTTTTCTGCTTTTTTTGCTTTCTTGCTTTTACCGCAGGTTGAACATTTTTCTTTGGTGTAAGTTTTCTTACAGGTACGTCAGTATAAGAATATGCTTGCGGAGAAGCATAACGTCTTGTATAACTACTTTGATTTCTTGCCACTTGTGGCATTTCCCATATCCCCCATAAAATTTATAAATCTTTTATATATAAATATTACTATTATTATTAATATTTGAAAATCATACATTTAATGTATTTTTATCTAAAAATATTGTTTTGTGTAGCCTTGCACAAAAAAATTTAAAAAATAAATTTAATGTTAAGATTTGTAAAATTGAAATTTAATATGATTAAAGCTAGTTTTAACGCTACTTATAGCCTGATTTGATATAAAAAATGGGTTAAAGTTAAATAAAATACGGTCGATATATATAGAAAAGGTATATGTAGTATAAAGAAAGTAGGTTGCTTATGAGTACAAATAGTGGCGTTAATGCTGGCTTTTCACAATTAACAGCAAAAAGAAATAATATTGTTCAACAGCAACAACAAAATGATGCTTCGATTGCTAATAATCAAAGAGCGTCTGGTCAAAATAGCGCTGATATGGCACAAAATACAGAAAAAATTTCAACTTCAAACGCTAAAATTGAAGGTTTTAATGCTAGTATCGCTCAAGTTTCTGGTAAGCAAGAGGCTATTAATGGTGAAGTTGCTTCTTTAAAATCACAATTAGATAAGGCTTCTGATGAAGATGTTCAACGTGAAATTAATTCAAAAATTGAAGAAAAAGAAATGTCTTTAAGTGATATAAAAAGTGAAATTGATAAGTTAAATCAAGATTTAAAGACAGAACAGGAAAATTTAAAGGCTAGTGAAGCTAAAAATGAAAAATTAACTGAGGAAAAAACAAATCTTGATAAAGAAGCAGAAGCTAATAATAAAAAGAAAATTGAACTAGACAAGGCTTTACAAGAAGTTGAAGCAGAAATTGCGGTGTTTGATGACATCTATAAATCTGCAAACGGTAAGGCAGATGATATAACTCCTGAAACAATTGATAAAGCCTTTAGTAAATTGGAAAATGCAGTATTGAAAGATGGTGTTGAACTTAAAAAAGAAACGAAGAATAAAGACGGCTCTGTTGTTCGAGAATATTCAGACGGTACAAAATTATGCTATCAAAAAGGCGGTTATGTTGAGCTTGATAAACCTTTGTCTGGCAGTAAACAGGTAGATGCTGGTAATGGCGAAACTATGACTGAAGGCTGGACTGCATTAGGTAGAGTTTCAACGTCAGAATTTAAAAATGCGCAAGAAGATGAGTTCTTCTTTACCGTAACTGACGGTAGGACTGATAAAGATGGACGTTTAGCTCATACAGGAGTGTCTAATAGTTATAACTATCATAACAATAGCGAAGAAGGTGAGTCATCTACTTTCTCTTCAAAGGCTTCTTCTGTTTCAATAAATGGTCATATACAAATCAAGGGTAAAAATGCTTCATCATTGAAACACACATAATAATCATAAATAAAGATTGAAATTAAAGAACAAGTAAAACTTTAGTGTTTTACTTGTTTTTTATTATAAAAATAATAAATTTTTAAATTTATTATATAAAAACTTGCAATATTGTTTTTTCTATTATAGAATTTAATTACGGTCATCTTAAGAGTAGTAGTATTTATATACTTATTAAACCGTTTTGTTACACCCTTAAGTAAAAAAGAAAGTGGCTCTTTTAATTAATGAGTACTCCTGAATTTAATTTTAAATATTTGAAAGAACATGCTACGGCTGGAAGTTGGCGTCGTGGTTATGAATATTACACAAAAGATATGATTTTGGAAGCTTATCCAGAAAAGAATTTTTATATGGGTAAGGTAAAAGGTAGTTTTCAAGATTCATATAATACTGATTTAATCTTTAAAAAGAACAAGGTTGAAGCGCGTTGTAACTGCCCTTTAAAGGAAGAATGGTGTAAACATGCTGTTGCAATTGCAGTTAAAGCAATTGATGAGCATGCTTATGAAGATTGGTTAGAAACAAAATACGGTATTGAAGCGGATTATAGCGACGAAAACACAGATTTAAAAGCTGTACCAAAGGGTAATTATATTTTTCACTTTAATCCAAAAAGAAAACCAAATTTCTTTTCTATTTTAGTTATGTCAAGAGCTACTGGTAAGGTAGTAAGAGCAATTGAACCTATTCTTTTAGGTTTAATTGAAGCGCAAAAAAATGACCCAAATTTTGTTGTAAATAATTCTCAAAAGGTTGAAATTGCAATTTTTCAACAAATTTTAAAAACCGCTCGTCAGGACAAAAAAGCTGGCTGGTACGATATTCCGATTCCGAAATTCGCACCGATGTTTCCACTATTAGCGGTTGCTGATGAAGTTTTAGATGAAAAAACAAAAAATAGAATTAAGTTTACAGACCAAGAATGGCGATTAGTATTGTCTGTAAACAGTTCTCCAACTGGAAGTATTATGTTGGAATTGTTCTGGAGAAGACCAGACAAAGATGACATTATTCCTTTTGAAGAAGTCAGATATTTCTCAAGGCAAATAAAATGGGGTAGATACAAAAATGTTATATTCCCAACAAATGTTTCAATGAATGTTGTTCCACAAAACCTGATTAAATCAACATTTACAGATTTAAAAGATGCCGAAGGCGGTAAATTTATTTATGAAGAACTTCCAAAACTCAGAGAACAAATTGATGTTGAAGTTTCTGAAACAATTAGTAAATTATTTTTAGAACAACGCCCGCCAAGAAATATTGTAACTCTTGGCATAGATTACGACCAATCTCTGAAAGCCTCTTTGGAATTTGAATATGACGGTGTCAGAGTTCCTTTCTCAAAAACTGTTGAAAAAACTCCTTACGTAACGGTAAAACGTAAAGAAGACGACATGGTTTATTGGGTAAAACGTAATGTTCAACACGAAATATCTGCATATCAAATGCTTTTGGCTTGTAAATTTGTGCCTATGCAAACAAATAACTTAGCTTTAGAAAAAGAAAATGCAATTGATTTTTATAATTATTACATGAACAAAGCTGGTGAAGGCTGGATTTTTGAAGAAAAAGACGATATAAGTTTCTTTAAACTTATTGAAGAACCGTTCAAAATGTGTGCAAAAATTGACTTTTCGGAAGATTCAAAAGATAGTTTTGAAATCCAGTTATACGGTCAAGTTGGTGAAGACGTTATCAATTTTGACGAAATTTATGAAACAATTCAAAACAATGAAAAATACAGCAGAGTTCGAAGTTTAGGGTTTGTTGAATATCCGGCAGAAGATATTTATGCAATGATGAAATCCTTCAACTCTTTTGATGCATACAGAAACGATGAAAATAAATTTTTAGTAAAAACATATCGTGCAGGTTTGGTTCAGGAGTTAAAAAATAGAGGATTTGAACTCGTTTTAAGCGAAGATTTTGAAAAATTCTGGACTCAAATATCTTCTTTCTCAACAGATGAAAATTTGACTTTACCAAAAGGTGTAAATGCAGAGCTTCGTGAATATCAGATGAAAGGTTTCAACTGGTTATGGTTCATGTATAAATACGGCTTAAATGGCATTTTGGCTGACGATATGGGGCTTGGTAAAACACTTCAGGCGTTGAGTTTAATTCAAAAAGCTAAAGAAGAAGATGGTTCAATGCCAGTTTTGGTAGTTTGTCCGACTTCGGTTGTGTTTAACTGGGAATCAGAAATTCAGAAATTTACGCCAGAATTAACTTGTTTAAAACTTTCTGGTGTTGATAGAAAATCTTTATTCGAAAAAATTAATGATTATGATATTGTAATTACAAGTTATGCGTTAATTCGTAGAGATATTGAAGAATTAAAGGATATAAAATTTAGATATGTAATTCTTGATGAATCTCAGAATATTAAAAATGCAATGAGTCAAACGGCACAAGCGGTTAAAATGCTGAATGCCGACCATAGATTGGCTCTTTCTGGTACTCCGATTGAAAATAGACTTGAAGAATTATGGTCTGTATTTGATTTCTTAATGCCAGGATTTTTATTCAATATCGCAGAATTTAATTTCAGATACGTAAATCCAATTATGGAACGTCAGGATAAGACAGTTGAAAAACGTTTAAAAATGCAGATTTATCCGTTTATTTTACGTCGTATGAAACGTGATGTTGCAAAAGACTTACCAGATAAAGTTGAAAATATTGCATACTGCGAAATGACACCAGAACAACGTGATTTCTATCTTGAAGTATTAGATAGCACAAAAGAAGAATTATTCAAATCTATTGAACAAAATGGTCTTGAAAAGAGCAGAATGTCTATCTTCTCTGCGTTGTTACGCTTACGTCAAATTTGTTGCCACCCTCGTTTATATGACAAGGATATGGTTAAAGGCGATATTCAATCGGGCAAGTTTGAACACTTGAAAGGTATGCTTGAACAAATTATTTCAGAAGGTCATAGAGTTCTGTTATTTAGCCAATTTGTAGATATGCTTGATATTATCAAGGCTTGGTGCGAACGTGCAGGAATACCTTATGAATACTTGACTGGTAAGACAAAAGACCGTCAGGGTGCAGTTGAAAGATTTAATTCTTCACCTTCAATTCCAATTTTCTTAATCAGTTTGAAAGCTGGTGGTACAGGTTTGAACTTGACAGGCGCTGATTATGTAATCCATTACGACCCTTGGTGGAATCCTGCGGTTGAAGATCAGGCAACAGACAGAGCTTATCGTATTGGACAAACCAAAAAAGTATTTGTTTACAGAATTATTACGAAAAATACGGTGGAAGAAAAAATTCAAAAACTTAAATCAATCAAGAGAAACCTTGTTGACAGCGTAATTTCAGTTGACAGAAATATTACAAAATCGCTTACAATTGACGATATTAAAGAAATCTTCTCTGTTGATTAGTTGAAAATATAAAGTTAAAGCCCTTTTAATAATTCGTTAATGTCAATTTCTAATGCGTTTGCTATGTCAAGCGCAGTTAATAAAGATGGAATTTGAACTCCTCTTTCAATATAACTAATAGTTTGGGTAGAAAGATTTGTTTTTTCGGCAAGAACTTCTTGAGAGTAATTTCTGCGGTTTCTTTCTGCCCTTAGGTTATTTGCAATTGTTTTTATTCTTTCATCTTTCATAAAAATATTATAGTTTATTGACTTTTGCCTATCCAGTAAGTATTATTATAATAAATGTAAGTGTAGTTACAGAAATATAAGGAGTAGTAATTAAAAATCAAAATGAACAAACATACTATTTTAATAGATTTAGATGGAGTTTTGAATACATATTCTGGGAAATTTGATGAAAAAGTTATTCCTAAGCCAAAAACGGGTGTAGATGATTTTTTGCAGGAATTGAATAAAACTTTTAAAATAAAAATTTTTACTACAAGAAATAAAATTTTAGTTGCAAAATGGCTTATTGAAAACAAATTAGATTGTTTTATTGATGATATTACGAATGTAAAAGAACTTTGTTGGCTTTATATTGATGATAGATGTATTTCTTTTGACGGAAATTATGAAATATTATCAAAAGAAATTAAAAAATTTCAACCCTGGTATAAAAAATAATATATTTAAAGCATTAATATTTTTGATATAAATATTATAATGCTAACATGGATACACAAATTTTGGCGGAATATTTGGAATATCTTGAACTCGAACGAGGATTGGCTAAAAATACAATTGACGCCTATCGCCGAGATTTGCTGATGTTTTTAGACTTTTGTAAACACCCTGATTTTAATAATATCACCAGAATGAGCATAAATTCTTACATTCGTTTTTTGCGCGAAGAGGATTATTCGCCAACGAGTGTTATCCGTAAAATTGCCTCTATTCGTGGTTTTTTTAAATGGCTTTGTGCAAACGAAATGTGCAAAATTGACCCGACAATTACAATAGAACGCCCAAAACTTCCGCAAAGATTGCCTAAAGTCATGACTATAACTGAAATTGAAGAAATTCTACACGCAAATTTGAATAATCTGCAAAGAGTAATTGTTGAACTGCTTTACGGCTGTGGACTTCGTGTTTCAGAGTTGGTAAACTTGAAAACGAATAGTTTTGATTTAAGTGCTAAATATTTAACAACTATCGGTAAAGGTTCAAAAGAAAGAATTGTTCCGCTTGGTTCAAAAGCCATTAATGCTTTAAAAATGTATCTTTTAGAAAGAGATTTTTTAATTAAAAAGTTTAGGCTGGATACGAAAATGTTATTAATTTCAGAAACTGGAAGGTTTTTAACTCGTCAGGATATATATAATTTTATCCATGAACAAGGAAAATTAATTCATAAAAATATTTCGCCACATACTTTAAGACATACTTATGCAACTCATTTACTTGAAAATGGCGCTGATTTACGTGTTGTGCAAGAACTTTTAGGACATAGCGATGTCGCTACAACTCAATTATATACACATATTAGTAAAAAACGTCTAAAAGATGTTTATTTCGCAATAAATGGAAGGTGAAAGTGAATATTACTGCAGGAAAATTTAAAGGTCAAAAAGTTGTCGCTCCTGACGAAACCATTACTCGCCCAACCTTATCAAAAGTCAGAATGGCTGTGTTTAATACATTACAGGCCTTGATTGACTTTGAAGGCGCAAGTTTTTTAGATATGTTTGCAGGTTCTGGAATTATGGGATTGGAAGCTATTTCAAGAGGGTTTGAGCATGTCGTTGCGATTGAAAAAAATAATAAAGTGTATAATATTTTATTGAATAATTATAAATCGTTAAAAGTTAAACCAAATCTTCTAAAAGGTGATAGTTTGAAACTTATTCCAAATGAATATTTCGATGTGATTTATATTGATCCTCCTTATTATGCAGGCGTTTACGAACAAGCCCTTTCTGTACTCCCAGATTGTAAAATCGTAATTTTAGAGCATACGACAAATGTAGATTTCTCAGGTTATGAAATAATTAAACAAAAAAAATATGGCGATAAAACTTTAACATATTTGAAAAAAGATTAAAAAAGCGGGCGGTTTGCATTCTGCAAACCGCCCGCTAAATTTATTTAATTTTTATTATGCAACTTTTTTAGCATCTTGTGCTTGTTGTTGAGTTTGAGCTAATTCGCTAAAATCACGCATAATATGTTTTTTACCTTTTTTCTTTGATTTACCAGTTTTAGCTGGTCTATTTGTTGAATCAGTTTTTTCTGTTTTAGAACCTCTTTTTGAGCCTAAAGCAGCGTCTAATTCAGGGTTTCCTTTGTAAGAACCTTGATAACCATTAGTTGCATTATTTTTTTCTTTTAAGTCTGCAGTTGGTTTTGGTAAACCACGTTCTTCACGTGCTTTGTCGATTTCTTCTGGATTTTTAACTGTTAAAATAACTTTACCGTTTGTTTCTTTTTCAATTGCGTCTTTTAAGTCAACTGGGTAATCATCATAGTTTCCACCGATTTTACCTTTAATAATTTCTTCAGTTACTGCGTCAGCGTTTACTTGAATATTGTCTGGCATGTTTGGATATTTTTTCATCCATTCATCATAAGACATATTTCCACGAGAACCGTTACATTCTTGGCATTCGCCCATGTAATTGTTTGTTGCGTTAGGGCCACCTTTTGATTTTGGGTGAATGTGTTCTGCTGTAACAACAGCTTTTTGAATTAATCTTTTTGCAAATCTTACATCAGAACCATGACCGTAATCATTTAGCATTTTGCTAATGATTTTTACTGATTCTGGTAATTGAACTGCTACGTCTAAGATTTGGTGAATGTTTTTGTGTTCAATACCTTTCTTTTCTGCTTCTACGATATTGCTTAAAAATTCAGTTCTGTTGAATGAACCAAAAGCGCCTCTTTGTGGACGTCTGTCTTTAGAGTTTGAAATACCAAATGATTTTGCTAATTCTCTATCGCAAAGGTTTTGAATAATATTTTTGTCGCCTAATAATTCTTTTGATTTTTCACTTGTTCTTTTTATAACATCAATTTGTTCATCTTTTAAAATTCGTGCAGGATCAGGATTTGTTCTTGAAATTGCAGTCGTTAAAGATGAATCTGGCATATCTTTAAGTTGTTTTTGAATGTAATGAACAATTGCTTTTTCTTCAGCTCTGAAGTATGGCATGTTTTCTTCTAAAATATTGTTTAATTCAGCACCAGAAGCTTTACCAGCTTTAAGAGAGAATTCGTCGATTTGTTTGTTTGTCATCATTGGACGACCGCAACATGTGCAAGGCATATCTTCAAGTTCTTTTACTTTAAAGTTTGAAGTATTGCATGGAAAACCTGTGAATGCTGGGTTTACCATTTGTGAACCTAGGAAGTAATTTCTAGCAATTTGAGAAGCTCTTGAAGAATTGTTTTCAAAAGGATTTGTTACATTTTTGCTAGTTTGAATTTGTTGTGCTTTTTGAATTGGATTTGCTTTTGCTGCAGACATCACTGCAGAAATTCTTTGAATTTTCATTTTTTTGAGACCTAACCTATATTTTTAATTGAATTGTGAAATTTTATTTTTTTATTTTTATAAGACCATCGTGTTTATAAATTAATTATAATACTAAATAATTTTTTAATACCCTATTGTGTAGATTTGTTAAATTCTTTTTTCTTAACAGTTCTAACCCGCTTGTGGTTTAGGTTTTTCTAACCCGCGTTCTTCACGAACTTTGTCAATTTCTTCTGGATTTTTAACATTTAATTTAATTATTCCACCAGTTTCTCTTTCCATTGTCGCTTTAATATCAAGTGGATAATCATCATAGTTGTCGCCTAAATTGCCACTAATGATACGTTCAGTAACTTCATCTATATTTCTTTGAACACTTCTTGGCATATTAGGGAAATTTTCTATCCATTCTTCTAAAGGCATGTGTCCGCGTTTTGAGTTGCAATCACTACATTCTGCAACATAATTTGATGTGTGATCTGGACCACCTAAAGAGTCAGGGTGAATATGTTCCGCAGTCGAAATTGCAGTTTGCACTAATCTATGAGCAATTTGTTTGTCATCTTTATCTCCATGACCGTATTTAACGATAAATGCTTCAATAGAATTTTTTGACATCGGTAGTTTTACCGCAATATCAAGCAATTGACCTGCTAATTCTTTATCTTTTAACCCTTTTGTTACATTAACCATTTCTGCTAAAAACGGTTTTCTTTCAAAGTGTTTTGCGTCTGTACTTGTTTTAATATCTTTCAACGCTTTATTAACACATTTTTCAACAGGATTATCTTTTCCTAAAACAGAGGCTTTGTCTGTTATTTGTTTCATAACAATTCTTTGTTCGTCTTCTAGTAAAACTTTGGCATTAGGAGTGTAATGAGTCATTAATTTACTCATTGAAAGTTTTGGATTTTCCTGCGATGCTTTTACTAAAAAATTTACAACGGCTTTTTCTGTGCCTCTAAAATATTCCATGTTTGCATTAAGAAGGTTTTGTAAATATTCGCCTGTGGCATTAACTGCTTTGGATTCAAATGCTTGAACACCATTGTGTGTCATCATCATACGACCACAGCATGCACAAGGAATTCCTTCTTCTTTTTTTACTCTAAAATCTCCTTTAGAACAAGCATGACCTTTAAATGCAATCATTTGCTCTGCTCTGAAGTAATTAGATAGAGCTTGCGAACCTTTTTTGTCATCACCAAATTTAACTTCTGGCTGTCCTGAAGTTATTGTTGAATTATTTACTTTATGTTCCCCGTTTTTTATTGATTTTACTGTCGGTGCAGATGTTTTAATGTTTCTTAAAATCATATTTTAGTACACTAAATTAGTTCCATCATTTTGTTATAATATCCGTAAAAAAATTTTTTGTTAGTGTATGGAAAAAATGTTTACAATAGTTTATAATGTACTATTTACACTAATTCTCGCTCTAATGTATATAGATGAAATTTTTGTAAAAAATGTTTACAATCGTTGCAAAAAAAATTTTTTATGTGAAAATGAACTTGGATATTAATATTTTTATATTTTTTTTAGTGAAGGAGAAAAAATGGAAAAAAGAGCTTCAAAAACATTGATGGCATCGTTGCTTTCATTGTTGATGTTGTCTGCTCCTGCGTTTGCAAGTGAAGCAGATTTGGTAGTTCCAAACATCGCTACACATTATCCTCTAGGACACACTTTACTTCTTATAGGTATTGCTGTTTCAGTTCTAGGCTTGATTTTCGGTTTGATTGCGTTTGCGCAAGTTAAAAAAATCGAAGTTCACGAATGTATGGCTAATGTTGGTAACACAATTTTTGAAACATGTAAGACTTACTTAATTCAACAAGGTAAATTCTTAATCGCATTAGAAATTTTAATCGGTTTATGTATTGCATTTTACTTTGGTGGATTAGCTAAAATGGGTTGGACAGGCGTTCTAATCATTTTAGCTTTTTC
>CAKUXD010000028.1 GCA_934699705.1 uncultured Candidatus Melainabacteria bacterium | reverse complement strand
ATTATTGAAGGTAAACAAGGTCGTTTCCGTCAAAACTTGTTAGGTAAACGTGTTGACTACTCAGGTCGTTCAGTAATCGTAGTTGGTCCTTCATTAGAATTGAACCAATGTGGTTTACCAAAAGAAATGGCAATCGAATTATTCAAACCATTCGTTGTTAATAAATTAATCGAACGTGGTTATGTTCAAAATATTAAATCAGCTAAGAAGAAAATTGAACGTTCAGAAGCTATCGTTTGGGATATCTTAGAAGAGGTAATTGACGGACACCCAGTTATGTTAAACCGTGCCCCTACTCTTCACAGATTAGGTATTCAAGCATTTGAACCAAAACTTGTTGAAGGTCGTGCAATTCAATTACATCCGTTAGTATGTACAGCGTTTAACGCTGACTTCGACGGGGACCAAATGGCTGTTCACGTACCTTTGAGTATTGAGGCTCAAACAGAAGCTAGAATGTTAATGTTAGCTACTAACAATATTTTAGCTCCTGCAACAGGTAAACCTATTATCACACCATCTCAAGATATGGTTATGGGTATGTATTATTTAACTCTTATTAAAGATGAAAATATGGTACCTTCTAAATATTTCTACGACTTCCAAGATGCTATCGCAGCTTTAGAAGCTGGAGTTATTGAGTTACATGATAAAATTTATGTAAGAGATGAACATGGTAAACGTCTTGAAACAACAGCAGGTAGAATTATTTTTAACGAAGCAGTAAGAAACGCAGTTTTATAATATAAAGGTGAAATAAATGACAAATATGTATACAACTCAAAAAAAATCAGTTGATTTTATCAATAAACAAATGGATAAAGGTGGATTGAAAAACTTACTTGCACAAATCTATCTTGAATTTGGTGGTGCAAAGACTGCTACTTTAGCAAACACTTTGAAAAACTTAGGCTACCATTACGCTACAAAATCAGGCGTAACAATTTCAATTTCAGATTTGTCAGTTCCGCCAATTAAACAACAATTGTTAAAAGAAGCTGATGAAGAAATCGAAAAATCAACAAACAGATATCTAAAAGGTGAAATTACAGAAGTTGAAAGATATACAAAGGTTATCGACACTTGGTCAGAAACAACGGCTAAGTTGACAGAGCAAGTAGTTAAGAACTTTGATAGATTGAACCCAGTTTACATGATGGCATTCTCAGGTGCCAGAGGTAACTTATCACAAGTATCACAATTGGTTGGTATGCGTGGTTTGATGGCAGATGCGCAAGGTCAAATCATCGACTTACCTATTCGTTCAAACTTTAAAGAAGGTCTTTCAGTTACTGAATACATCATTTCATCATACGGTGCTCGTAAAGGTCTTGTAGATACAGCGTTGAAAACAGCCGATTCAGGTTATTTAACAAGACGTTTGGTTGACGTTGCTCAAGACGTTATTATTCGCGACACAGATTGCCATGGTAAAAAACATATCATGTTAAAAGGTATTTACGATGGAGATGCTTGTATTGTTCCATTAATTGATAGATTATTAGGCAGAACAATTGCTGAAGACATCAAAGATGCTGAAGGCAACGTATTAATTGAAGCTAATACAACATTAGACAGAAAAGATATTAAGAAAATTGAACGCTCAGGAATTGAGTTAACAGAATTGGCAGTTCGTTCAGGTTTAACTTGTGAATTAGAATATGGTATTTGCCAAAAATGTTACGGTTGGGCAATGACAACTCAAAAACTTGTTGATGTTGGTGAATCAATCGGTATTATCGCAGCTCAATCAATCGGTGAACCTGGTACACAGTTAACAATGAGAACATTCCACACAGGTGGTGTATTCAAAGGTTCTGGTGCGATGAAACACATTTTAGCAGAAGAAGCAGGTGAAATTGTTTCAGATGTTAAAACTCGTGAAACAAGAACTCGTCATGGTGATGTTGTACAAATTCTTATTATTGAATCTGATGTTGAAGTTAAAGGTGAAAAGAAAACAAGAAAATATCACATTCCTGCAGGTGCAAAAATTTTATTCAAAAAAGGTCAAAAAGTTGAAAAAGGTTTTGAACTTGCTGAGTACGAACCAGTATCACAAGGGGACGGTTCTCGTTTAACAGAAAAAGCAACAAAAGATATTACTTCTGATATGTCAGGTGAAGTTGTTTACCAAGACTTTACAGCTGATGAAAAGAAAGACAGACAAGGTAATATTTCAAGAACTGCTAACAAGAGCGGTGTTGTTTGGGTTTTAGGCGGTGATGTTTATAACTTGCCAGGTGGCTCAAAAGTTCTTGTTAAAAATGAACAACCTATTAAACAAGGTGAAAAAATTGCTGAAACATTAACTATCTGCGAACATGGCGGAGAAGTTAGAGTAGGCGAAGATTTACAAATAGAAGAAGTTAAATTTGAAGGAAAGAAAATCAAGAAAATTGTTTCTGGTAAAGAATTAACAATCGTTATTGCTTCTATCGCACCTTCAAACGCTTCATTTGAACAAACTAAAAAAGAACAACTTTGGACAGTTGATAAAACTGGTGAAAAATATATTGTTAAATCTCCTGTTGATACAACAGTTGAAAATGGTATGATTATTGCTGAGTTAATTAGTGATGATTGTTCAGTTACTTCATCTGGTGAAATTAAATATATCGACGTTGAAGTAGACGAAAATCAAATTATTACTAAATCAGGCGACTTAGTATTTATTCCAGAAGAAGTTCATCAATTGAACAAAGAATCTTCATTAAAAATGGTTGAATCAGGTACTCACGTTACTGCTGGTACAGAAATTGTAAAAGACGTATATTGTCATTTAGACGGTATTGTTGAAATTAAAGAATACAACGATGTAATCCATGAAGTAACAATCAGACCTGGTGAAATTCATCAACTTGCAAATGTTTCAGAATTGAAGGTTGAAGAAGGCGAAGTTATTAAGAAAGGTACTTTAATTGCAGAAGGTATCAAGGCAAAAGCTACTTCAATCGTTACAATTATGGATATGGAAATGGACGATTTAGATATTGATGATTTAGATGAAGAATTAGATTCTTCTTTAAACATTGAAGAAGATAATATCGCAAATCAGCCAATTCAAATTCTTGTAAGACCAGTTCAAGTTATTAATGTTGAGCAAAAAGATGTTTCAATTAAATTCGATACAACAGATGAACTTATTGATATCGTTCCAGTTACTCAATTGCAATACAAAGATGGCGCAAGAGTTAGAAATTTAGACGGTGCAACTTTAGTAAGAACAAGTTTGGTGCTTCAAATGCAAGGCTATTTATCACACCTTAAAGGTATGGTAGAACTTGATGATAACGGAGCATTGAAAATCGTTGTTCTTGATAAATTAATCGTTCGTCGTGAAATTGAAGGTAATTCAAAATTAAACGAATCATTACAAACTGAATTATTGGTTAAAAACGGCGAAAGTATTGATCCAAAAACACCTGTTGCAAAAACTTGTGTATTAGCAATTAACGATGGTGTTGCATCTATTAAAAACGAAGGCGAAGATGCAAGAAGATTACTTTTAATTTGTGATAACTATGAAGAAAAAGTAAAAATTAAAGCGAAAGCTGTCGTAAAAGCTGGTCAATTTATTAAACAAGATGATTTATTAACAGAAGACGAAGCTGACAGAGCTCCAGTTTCAGGTCAAGTAGTAAGTGCTACAAAATCGGAAATTGTAATTCGAGCAGGTCGTCCATATTTAATCAGTCCAGGTACAATGCTTCAAGTTTCAGCAGGCTCATTGGTATTACGCGGTGATATGCTTGTTACTTTGGTTTACGAAAGACAAAAAACAGGTGATATCGTACAAGGTCTTCCAAGGGTTGAAGAATTACTTGAAGGTAGAAAACCTAAGGATAGTGCAATTTTGGCAGAATTTGACGGTAAAGCTGTTATTGAAACAGATGATGATATGCCAAGATTATATATCGAAACAGAAGACGGTAGTAAAACTGAAATCAAATTTGCGATTGACGCAAACATTGTTGTTCAAAACGGACAAAAGATTAAAAAAGGTCAACCTTTAACAAGTGGTCCTTTAAATCCACATGACGTTATGAGATTATGCGGTCCAGAAGTTGCTCAACAATACTTGGTAGACGAGGTACAACGCGTATATCGTTCTCAAGGTGTAGAAATTGCAGATAAACACGTTGAAATTATCGTTAGACAAATGACTAAGAAAGTTAAAGTTGTTGACGCAGGTGATACAAACTTATTGCCAGGAGAATTGGTTGAAGTTCAAACATTTGAAAAAGAAAATGATGCAGTTCAAGCAAATGGCGGTCAAGTTGCAACTTGTGAATATATGCTTTTAGGTATCACAAAAGCATCATTAAATACTGAATCATTTATCTCAGCTGCTTCTTTCCAAGAAACAACAAGAATTCTTACAGAAGCTGCAGTTGACGGTAAGAAAGACTTGTTGAGAGGTTTGAAAGAAAACGTTATCATCGGTCGTTTAATCCCTGCAGGTACAGGCTTCTATCACTTAACTCATGCAAATGAAGAAAAAGATAAAGAAGCTCAAAGACGTGCAGCTCAAAGAAACCAAGCAAGAAAACCTTCTGCAATTTTAGAAGAAATCGAAGGTATGTTTGGCGCTCCTGAATTTACAATTGATGATGAAACAATCGGTTAATCAAAAAGATACAAGTTCAGATAATTAAAGAAAAACCCTAAGACTGGAAATAGTTTTAGGGTTTTTTCTTAAAAAAATAATTATAATAATTAATTTTCATCAATATACATTTTCTCGTCATTGAGAATTTTATCCATATTTAAAATGAATTTTATATTATTGTCTTCTATTATTTCAGCAAAGATGTATTTTTCATCATTATTTTTGCTTGAAGATTTTCGTTGAATTTGATCTTCTGGAATATAAATAATATCATATACTTCTTCTACTAAAAATCCTAGTTTTAAGTCATTAGAATCTATAACAATAACTTTTGCCTTTTTCTTATCGTATGTAGAATTTGATAAATTTAAGAAGGCTTTCGTGTTAATTATAGTAATAAAATCGCCTCTATATGTCATCAAGCCTTCAATGTAATTTTTTGAACATGGAAGGTTGGTTAAGTTTGTTATTTCAGAAATAGATTTTACATAACACAAATTAATGTAATAAGTGGAATTATTCAAGGAAAGCGATAAAAATCTGTCATCTGAATAAATATTTTGAGTAATAGCAAAATCGTATTTTTGCGATAATTCAATCGAACGTTGATAAAAGACCTCGTTAGAGGCATTATCTACTGGGAATAGAGTTTTTACGTCGATTTCTTTTTCTTCACAACCTTCTTTTAAGATGTTTTCGAGTGCAGAAACATTTATTATTGAATAATTTTCATTATTATAGTTGTAATTTAGTTCAATAACTTTGTTTTTGCTCGAGTAAGATAATCTTTCAATTTTATCAATTCCAATATCAATAATGTTTTCAATAGAATCTGCAACAAGCGCGAAGATTGTTTCATCAGTTTTTATAAGAATTAATTTGTTATTAATAGTATATTTTTCAATTGGAATATCAATGTAAAACCTCACATCTAGCACATTTACAGAAAGATTATTGAATTTTAAAAGTCCGATAATATTTGCTGGGAGTTTTTGAGGGTAATCCAGATGTGGTAAATCCATAACCTCAAGCACATTTTCTACCGTTACGGCATATTTGTTGTTACCAAGTGAAAAACATATAAATTTTTGAAGTCCATTGTCGGAATTATTCAACGTTACTAAACTGTTCATTGTAAATCACAACCTTATTTCTACCAGTTTGTTTTGCGTTATAAAGAGCTTTATCTGCGCACTCAACAAGTTCTTTAACGTCTTTGAAGTCGTCTTGCATTGTTGATATACCAACGCTAACTGTTAGGTTTATTTTTATGTCATTAAATAAAAATTCGTGTTCTGCGATTTTCTTTCTAAGACGTTCAACAGGGATAACCGCGTTTTCTAAAGATGTTTCAGGCATAATAATAGTTAATTCTTCACCACCGTATCTGTAAATCATATCGGTTTTGCGGAAGGAATCTTTTAACAAGTTAGAAACTTCTTTTAAAACGTAATCACCATATTGGTGTCCGTATGTGTCATTAACACGTTTAAAGAAATCTATGTCTAAAATAGCCAAACTTAAACTATTTTTATATCTTTTTGCACGTAAAAATTCTCTTTCTGCGTTTGATTCAAAGTGTCGTCTATTGTATAAGCCTGTTAAACCGTCAGTAATAGATAAAAATTCTACTTCTGAGTATAGTGATTTCATTTTGAATAAGGCTAAAAGCTCTTGTTTAAACGGTTCTGCAAATTTGAATTGAGTGTAATCAATTTCATTGCGTGAGAATAGGCAAAGTCCGCCTAATAATTTACCTTCAAATATCAAAGGCATTATAAAGTGTGTTTTAATAGAGCTAAGTGCAATTATTTTATCTTGGCTTTCTAAATTTTCTCGAATGATTTCGTGCACAAATTCATTTGGGTTAAATTCTTTATCTAAAGGCATTTGCGCAAAGAAATCGCGTTTTAATTTTTCAAAAATAATTGAAGAAACATTTGATTGTTTTGCATCAAAATACAAGATATTTTTTGCTCCATTGTCAGGAGATTTAAAGAATATACCTGCGATATCGTAGTCGATAAAAGTTGAACATAAATCAAAAGTTTTGTCGACTAAAACTTTTTCGTGCGTGTAATATTCGCCCAGATTTCTAAATTCATTTAAGAAGATAGATTGCATAAGTAATTCGTTCAAAATTTTGTTGATTTGCTCTTTTACTGAAAATTCTTCTGGTTTGTTGTTGAAAATTTTTTGCTTATCTTCTTCGGTTAAATTAGAGTTTTCTAAAATATCTAAAACTTTTAATTTTATTTCTTCAAATTCTGCAGTTTTAGAGATAAAAGCTTCTGCACCAGCTTTTTTGCCCCAGAATTTATCAAGTTTTCTGTCTAAAACAGTTAACAAAATTATTGGGATATTTTTGGTTATTTTGTTATTTTTTAATAATCTGCAAAATTGGTATCCGTCTAAATCAGGCATTACGATGTCTGATACGATGATATCTGGAGTAAAAGTGTAGATTTGATTATAACCTTCAAGAGCGTTTCCTGCCGTTTCAACTTCAAAACCACTTTTTTGGAAACGTAGTTTCATAACGTCTAATTGAGTTTTGCTATCATCAACTAAAAGAATTTTTTTTGTCATAAATTTTTAAATATCCAATATTTGTATTATAATAATTATACTATAAACAATAAAATAAGGAGCTTTTATGTCTACTGATAAATCTAATTCTAGCATATTTAAAATATTTTTTATCAGCAATATTGCTGATATTTTACTTCCAATTATTGCATACATGTTTTTGATTATGCTTGCAGTTAAATATACTCAAAATATTGCAATTATAATTTTTGTTGTGTCATTATGTTTTATAAATATTTTTATTTATGTAATAACAAGAACTTGGACTTATTTAAAAATTAAAAAAGAAATTTCAAATAAAAATATTGGTTTAAAAAAGACAAATAATATTATTCAAGAACTAGTGTACAAACAAAAACAAACACTAAATTCTTATATGGAAACAACAAAAGATTGCATATCAAAATTTGAAAATATAAAAGAAGCTTCTGTTAGAACAAAACAAATTTCTCAAATTTTAACAGATCAGGTAGGAACTTCAATTGAGTATTCAAAAAATGAAAAAGAAGCAATGGTTTCAAACTTTGAAAAATTGACAAATTTAAAACAAAGAATTCAAATAATTGCAGATTTAATTTTAGAATTGACAGAATTTAACCAACAAATTATCTCAAATGTTGGAATTGTTGAAAATATTGCAGAGCAAACAAATATGTTAGCACTAAATGCCGCAGTAGAGGCTGCAAGAGCTGGTGAACACGGTAAAGGTTTTGCCGTAGTTGCAGGCGAAATTAGAAAACTTGCAGATGAATCAAAACAAGCAACAAATAAAATTTCATCTTTAATTAACGAGGTTCAAAACGTAACAAACTCAACTGTTATGGCAACGGAAGAAGGCTCAAAAGAAATTGAAATCGCGGTTAAAAATTCAAATACAATCAATACAAATCTTGAAGAAATTGTAAATATCATAAAATCTATTTCTGAAAATGTTTACAGAATAACAACAGATACTCAAACAATTTTTTCATCTGAATTTAACAGTACAATTTTAGAATTTAACGATGAGATTTCAAATTTTTTAAAATCTCTTGAAGTAAGTACAGAACAACTTAATGAAACTACTGAGTCTGATGAAGATTAAGGGTTAAAATGGATTTTCAAGACGACGAAATTAAAGAAATATTGAATATTTTCAGAGTTGAGGCAGATGAAATTATTGAACGATTGAATACTGCTTTGCTTGAGTTGGAAAAAAATCCCCAAAATAAAGATTTAATTGTTTTACTTTTTCGCGATGCCCACAGTTTAAAAGGCGCTTCGCGTATGGTTGGCTTTAAGACCATACAAAATCTTGCGCATAAAATGGAAGATATTCTGGGTTATGCAAAAGATAACAAACTAGTGTTAACCTCTGAAATTGCTGATATAATGTACAAATCAGTTGATTTGATATCAAAAATTATTACTCAATCTATACAAAATGGTAAAGAAATTTATGGTATTGCAGAGGTTGAAAACCAATTAAAGGTTCTTGAACATATAAATCCTGAAAATGAAGAAATAAAAAATCTTCAGCCTGATATTCAAGAAGAAATCGCGCCTGAGGTTGTAGAGGTAGAAAATTCTCAAACGTCAAGTAATGCAGTTGGTTTTAGCAGAGTAGAGTTAGTAAAATCGGTAGATAGAGTTAATTTCTTAATCATAAATTCTTTAATTCTTGTTATTAAACTTACTGAAAAAATCGAAAAAGATTTTATAAATAAACTTCTTGAAAACATTGATGAATTGGTTGAAATTTTTAATAGAATTAACTATTTTGAAATAAAAAATATTCTTGCGACAATTCAACTTAAACTTAATGTAATTGTAAAATGTGATGGTGATTTAACTGTTGAAGAAGTTGAAGAAATTCAACAAGAGATAGACAGAATTATAAAAGAATTTACAACTTTAAGTGAGATAAATGAGCTTCAAACCGTTGATTATTACGGTTATGCATTTGAAGAAAAAGATTATGTAAAAGGTACATCTCAGGTTGATACAAGTGAAAAGATTGTAGAGCCAGAGGTTATAGAGGAAGTAAAATCAGTAACTAAGTTTTTAGATTTTGAAAATATTACAAAAAAATTACATACATTAGAAATCTCAAATGAGTATATAGCTGAACTTATTTCTGCCTTTACAGAATTTAAAAATTCTTATCAACAAGCAGAATTTGTACCTGTTTTGAGTAGAATTATCGAACTTTTAGATTTTGTAAATAAAAATAATATTAAAATTGATGAAGCTTCACTTGAAATTTTGTTAAATAGTGCTCAATATTGTTTTGCATTAGTGAATAACGAGCAACCAAGCGGTAATATTGAACTTTTATCACAACAACTTACGGTAGCAAAGCAATTGTTGGAAATTTCGAGTGTTCCAGCACAGAATGTTTCATCTGAAAGTAATATACCTAAAAATATTGAAGTTAATACTCAAAGCAACAAGATGAAGGATTTCTCAAAATTATTTGACACAGGAGAGATTAAAACGCTACATGTTGATTCTTCAAAGTTAGATTTTATGGTAAATCAAATTGGCGAACTTATTTCAACAAAGATAAAAACTTCAAAACAACTGAGTGAATTGTCAAATTCTGAAAAACTTTTAGAGGAGTGGCAAAAGGATTTTTCTAAATTTCTTCAACACATGAAAATGTATGAAAAGAAGCTAAACAAGCCTGAAAAGGAGTTAGATAATTCTTTATCAATATTTATGAAGCAATTTTTGAATACGCTTTCCGAACAGAATAAAAAGCTTAATGGAATTGTGTCAACAATCTCTAAACTTCAACGTTCAAATCTTGAGGAAGACGCAAAGTTAAAAAATTTGATAACTGATTTTGATTCAATCGTAAAAAATATTCGTGTATTACCATTAGCGACTGTTTTTCACATGTTTGGAAGAATGGTTCGAGATATTGCAAAGGAAAGTGGTAAAGAAGTTGAATTAACAATATCTGGCAGTGAAACGAGTGCTGATAAAAAGATTATTGAAGAAATAAAAAATCCACTTATTCATATAATTAGAAATTCAATTGACCATGGTATTGAAACTCCTGAAAAACGTAAAGAAAAAGGTAAATCGCCAGTTGGTCATTTGAATATTAATGCTAAAAATTTAGATAATAAAATTGTAATTGAAATTATTGATGACGGACAAGGGTTTAACATTGAAAAAATTAAGGAAAAAGCTCTGAAAAACGGTATTTTAATGCAAGAAGAACTGAACTCTTTATCGGAAGAAGATATTATAAATCTCGTATTTCTTCCTGGATTTACGACTGGTGATGAAGTTACAAGTATTTCTGGTCGTGGAATTGGCATGGACGTGGTGAAATCTAAAATTGCGCAATTAAATGGTTCTGTAAAAGTTATTTCAGAATTTAATAAAGGCAGTTGTATTCAAATAGAATTACCAGTTACAATGGCAACAATGAAGGTTTTTTTAATTCAATCTTCAGGGCAAAATTTTGCAGTTCCGATGTCTGTGATTAATACGGTTGTTTGTAAAAAGAATGAGGAAATTCTTAATAACAACGGTAAATTTACTATAATTCATAATAATAAAAATATTCCAGTTTACAGTTTGGCTGATATTTTAGGATTAAAGGATAACGTTGTTACAACAATGTTAAAGACGATTTTAATTGTCGAGGCAAATAATAAAACAATTGGCTTGGTAGTGGATAAATTAATTGGTGAACAAGAAATTTTACATAAAAAACTATCACCGCCAATTTATAAGTTGAAAAATATCTCTGGAATTACAACTCTTGCTTCAGGCGAAACTTGTTTGATTTTAAATACCTCTGATATTATTAAAAATACTACATTCCAAAAAATTTCTTCTATAAATAATAGTTTAATTCAGGATAAAAAAGTTTTAAATTCTGATAAAAAAATTCTTATCGTAGACGACTCAATAACATCGAGAACATTAGAAAAAAATATTCTAATGTACGCTGGTTTTACGGTGTTATCAGCAATAAATCCGATAGAGGCATTAAAAATACTTAATCAAACAAAGGTTGATTTAATTATTACTGATATAGAGATGCCAGAAATGAACGGATTAGATTTTATAGAACAACTTAAATCAAATTCTGCGACCTCTGAAATTCCAGTTATCGTAATGAGTTCTTTGCTTGATGATAAGACCAAAAGAAAAATTAAATCTCTAAATATAGAAAAGTTTCTGATTAAAGGAGAATTTAACCAAAAACTTTTCTTAAAAGTTATATCTGAAAACTTGTAATCAAATTTTATTCTTCGCTAGAAACTTTATAATCAGATTTTTCTTCAGGTTTTAAAGGTCTGATTAGAATTACATAACGCATGTTTAATTGCAAGAAGTCTAATTTTTCAGTTTCGCCTTGACGGTTTTTGTATGTGATTTCACAATCCTTGACCGCAATAAAGTTTTTATTTGCTTTATTCAACAAATCGCTTAAAAAACGATTTTTCTTAGAGAAACCAATGTTAAAAACAGTACCTTTTACTTCATAATCTTCAGTTATGATTAAAACATCTTCTTTGCTTGCTTTGCCTAATTTAAACATGAATCTCTCCTTTATATTATTTTCCATATTAGTATAATTATATTAATATTTTTTAAAACAAAATCAACCATACAAATGAAGGATTATTTAAGTAAGTTAATTATAAATGTGCCATAGTATGTATTTAACACATATTATGGCACATTTTGAATTAAGATTAATTATTATTGATTAAGTTTTTGCAAACTTGTTGCATCTCGTTCTATGCTTTGATTAGCTTTGTTTACGGTTGTATTTACTTTGCCGAAAAAGTCTATTGCTTGAGTTAGAACCCAATAACCTGCAATAATAACGATTAAAGCTATCAACCATTTTGGGATTTCTGGCATGTTGCACCTCCTCTTTTATACTCTCCATATTCATTTATATTATAAACTATTTTTTTGATATTTCAAGAGTGTTTATCGTTTTCATCAAAATTTATTTTAGGCAATTTTGGTAAACCTAAGTGATAGTATGAAGCTAAAATTCTAATAAGAATTGTTATGACAATCGCTGTTAAAACGGATAAAAGAGGGTTGCAGTTTGAAGTAAACATAAAATAATAAATGCCAACGCCAATTCCTGTGATTACGCCAACAAAAATTGCTAAAAAAGCATTATTTGAAAATCCATGAACAATTGCAGTATTTGTGCCAGTTACGGCAAAAACACCTAAACCTATTGCGTCAAAAAAGTTTACTAATTCTTTGAAAAATAGTTGATTTTTATGAAATTTAGTTTTAATGATAGCGGTCGCGCCAAAGGTTACGCATGATGTTACAAATGCAACTATAACGTAAATCGAATTTTTGAACTTCGTTCAGTGGTTCTCGTCCCAGAAGTTTTTTATTTTGGACTATTAACTGCTGACGGGGGGACTGTCTTGCTCACTCGCGTGTAACGGCAATTCCGAGTTTTGATTTTCGTGATTTTATCACTTAATCAAAAACTCTCCAGCCTCAGCTCGTGTAATTTAACATACGGAACAAGATTAAATTAACTATGAGATGGAGATTTTGTAGTATAGTGAAAATATGAATAATGCTAAAAAACTTGCAAAACGATATTTATATAGTAATATAAACTGTCATTTAATAATTTGATAGATTTTCTCTTTTAATGTCTCTAACATGGTATTTAACCAATAACAATTCACTTCTTCATATAGTATTTTGAAAGTATTGACTAAATACTGTCAGGCATTATATATAAAAAAATAAAGATATAAATACACACGATTTTTACAAATATAATTCAGATAACCAAAAATTGAAAACTGACTTTAGAAGAATTACTCAATATTACAATCAAAAAACAAGATGCTGAAGAAGATTTTCTCAATGATGACAAAAAATGGAATTTTGATTTTTAATTCTGTGCCGTTTATTGCCCTAAAATTGTCATTTGAACAAAAATATATATTTGCACAAATTAAACTCAACAAAACGCCTTTTGAACACTTTTCGAACGGGGTTTTAATATCTTAGTCTTTCATTTTGAATATTTAATTGCAATATCTTTTTTTAATTTTCCTAATGAAACATTATTAATATCAATATTTTTATACTCAATAATTTTATTAATTATAAATGATGATAAATTATTTTCATCATTTATTAATTTAGATATT
This sequence comes from uncultured Candidatus Melainabacteria bacterium, assembly GCA_934699705.1. Taxonomy (GTDB): domain Bacteria; phylum Cyanobacteriota; class Vampirovibrionia; order Gastranaerophilales; family Gastranaerophilaceae; genus UBA6984. Next base: position 10,221 of record CAKUXD010000028.1, on the reverse strand, counting down.
TCTTTCATCTTTGCAATGTGATAATATTTTAAATCTTTGAATAAATCTAAAACAGTGTCTTTGTGATTAGAATATCTTTCCAATAATTTAAAATCTCGTATATTTGCTATACATAAATTATAGTATTCAATACTGACTGCTTCTTTTTTATTAAAAGTAATGTCAAAATTTGCCTCTTTTAAATAATTAGGATTTTTTAAGTCAATACAGAATTCCACAATTGAATCAAAATCTTTTTTTAAAGGATTAAGGTGAGTATTTTCTTTGAAGGGTTTTGCACGCTTTAGCCTTTCATTGCATAATAAACAGCATGGGACAAGATTATCAATATCCAGTTGCTTTTCAGGCGCTCTTGATTTTGGTTCAAAATGATCAAAATCCGGTCTTACAATCTTTTCTTTCCCTTTTGTTACAGTATAAATATAATCAATATTACAATATGGACAGACCTTTAGTCCTATAATTTTTGCATATTTATAGGCATCTTCTTGATTGTTTGTAAAATCAGAATAGTTTGAATATTTTTTTAATATGTCTTTTAATTTATTTTTTTGCTTAATCGTTATTTGTTTCAATTTTATTTTTCCTATTTTCAAACTTATCAAGTAATAGAAATCTTAAAATTCTATCTCCTACTGTATTTATAATCTTTTTACAAGTTTCATCATCTTTGATTATGGCGGACTTTGATTTTCCTTTATCTATGTATCTTATAATTTCTTTTATTAATTCTTCCGAATATTTTCCTATTGTAGAAGTCATAAAAAACGCTTCATTAAACATTTCTCCGATATTTCCTGCAAAAGTTTCTTTTTCTAATATAGTATTCTTTTTGTTTTTTACTAAACATTCAATGTTATACTTACTAATATCGGAAAGGATAAACGGAGAATGTGTTGTTATAACAATATTTGTTATTTTTTTTGTCTGTTTTGATATTTTTTTTAATTGTAATAGTATGTTTATATAATCGTATAAAAAATCTTTAGACCAATTTGGATGTGCACATTGACATATATCATCTTCTAAAAGAATAGAATTATTTTTAATATAGCACATTTTTTTAACGAGCCAACCCGCAATTCTAAAACGCTCTTGCTCTCCTGCACTTAAATCCCAAAATTCAAAATTACTATCAGAATTAATCAAAACAGGTTCAAATAAAATATCATGTAATTTTTTTAAACTATAGCAATGTCCTGAACAAAATTCATTATTTTTTAACAGATTACCAATATTATTTAAGATTTTTTCAAAATCCTCAGGATAAGGTTTCTCTTCAGATATTTCAAAAACGATATTTTCTATATCAGAATATCTTTTTATTGTAAATGAACCATCCTCATTTTTGTCAAACAAATGTCTTGAACTATTTGTTTCAAATTTTATATAATCATCTTTATATAAAAATTTCAGCAATTGTGAGTTAATATTTTCTACATTAATTTTATCCTTGTTCCCACTTAAATAAGTCTTAACAATATATTCCATAATTTCTATGACATCAGAAAAAGTCTTTGTTTTTCCACCAACAGAAGATAAAGCATTGTTAAAATCATCAAAAAGATTATTGCTGCATAAGTTATATAACATTACATATTCAAATGGATGAAATTTTAAGAAACTTTCCATTTTATAAAAAGAACTATTTATTTCATCCTCATATTTTCTAAAAATTTTTATTATTTTTTGTCTTATATTGTCAATTCTATCACTGAAATCACTATATTTTATATAAAAACCATTAAATAGATTTCTTTTAAATATTTTATCTATTAATATTTTATTATTTATATAAGTTTTACCAATTTCAAGTGGCTCATCATATTGAAAACTCAATCTTTGCAAATCAATATATGCCCGTTTATCAAATCCTTTATCTAATATAACTTCTTTATCTTTTGTCTTATCAATAACTTTTAAGTTTGCATTATTTGCAAAATAATTTCCTTGATCATCTTTTAATAATATAAAAAACTCACTTGGGAGTTCATATTCTTTCCCTTGTAATAACCTCATTAAAGTTGTTTTACCAGTTCCATTTTCTCCGCATATTATTTTTAAATTAATAGAATCCGGAAATATTTGAACATATTCAGGGTTATTAGTAATTATGACCGTATTATTTTTTTGATTATAATCAAATATGTATTTTGAGTTTAAATTAATTTTTTGATCATATTTAAAAACTTTGTAATTTTTTACATACATAAATAACAATTCAACATTTTGTCTGAATATATAATCAATTTTTTTATTAGAAAAAAAGCTAAAATTATCTTTGTCTTTAATTTTGTTACTTGTATACATACTACACCTTTAATTGTATTATTTGCTTAATTGTTCAACAATTTTGTAATTGTTATAATCTTCCTCCGACATTGAAAAGTCTTTATCAATAGTTAAGACTTCTTGATATGTCAGGTCGTATAGTTTATAAACCATTATGTCTATTTGGTTTTCATATTCTTTTACGGCTTGTTGTTTTTGTACATTATTTTTGAAATCAGTTTGTTTTGTTAATTGCTCTAATTCTTGAACTATATTGTTTATAATAGAAAAATCTTTACATGGTAAAGGTAAATCAAACACTAAACCTTTTGAAAAGTTTATGCCACCATCTATACCTAACGCACTGTATGATTCTTTAATATAAAATGACATTAATTTTGAGTTTAAAATACCTAGAATATCGCCTAAATTTTCCCCCTTAATTATAATTGTTGATTTGCCTGCAATATACTCTCCATAAACATCATAAAAACATTCAAAGTACCTCATCCCTGTTATTATAATTTTAGGTGAAAGTGTTTGTTCATATCTTTTAGGCAATATGGATTTTAATTCTTCTCGTTTAACAACAGGATTGCTAAATTTTAATTTTAAATATGATGTTATCTTATCTCCCCATAAACTTATATATGGGTCTATTGTCCCAGTATTTATTAATTTAAAATATTTATCAGCATTATAATTTTCATCATTGATAACAATATCCCTCAATATATATGCTTCACTCGTTGAAAATGGATTTTCTACAATATAGTTTTTGGTTCTTAATGTATGCTTTGAGGAATTAATTTTAAATATTAAACTTAATTTGTCCGATAAAAATATACCCCAATTATCATCTTCCAATATGGATTTATCGGTATTACCAATGTCATATATTTCTTTATTTTCATCAAATTCTTGTATTGATAGGCTATCATCCTGTTTATTTTTTTCAAAAAAGGTTATAACAGGTGAATTCCCAGCATCAAAAACTTTAATTTTATCGCACCTGCATAACATTGAGAAATTATGACATAATAATTCTCGTAATGCAGTTCCATATCCAATAGAAAGCCATTTATTAGGTGTTATAAATGAAAGATTGCCCGAATTTTTTAATATCTTTTTTCCTTTTTCAAAAAATGGTATATATAAATCCCAATTACCTTTTGCAGATAAATAATTTAATGAAATGTATTCTCTTTCCCAAATCAACCCCTTATTTATCATTGTTTCCGAATCAACATACGGTGGATTACCTATAACAACATCAAACCCGCCTTGTTCAAATGCATCACCAAAGAAAAGTTTCCATGGGAAGAAGTTGCGTTTTTCTCTATTTTGGGCAAAGTTCCTTATTTGATCTTCATAAAAATCTTTTGGTTTACCCTCTTTTTCTGCTTTTTCTTCAAATTTAGTTTTAACAAGTTCAACAATTAGCTCTTCAATTTCTTGTTTTATTTCTACTTTTTTAGTAGCGTAAGGTGTTTTCAAAAACTCTTGCTGTTTATGAGAAATCTTATCTGTTATTCTTTCACTTTCTAATGCAAATAGTCCTAACTGCTTTGTTTTAGGTTGACTATCTACTATTTCATCAAAATCTATTCCCTCGTAGCTTGTAATGAGCGAATTACCCTGCATAATTTTATAATCCAAGTTAGGCAAAGGTTTGATGTTTTTAATATCTTCTTCATCAACGACCAAAGAAAGCCAAAATCTTAGTTTAGCAATTTCAACAGCACCACCATCTATATCAACACCATAGATAGAATTTTCAATAGCGTTTCTTTTTAGCTCATATATTGACCTGTCAGGTTGTCCTATATGCACATTTAAAGCGGATCTTGCTCGGACTATTTCATTCATCATTCCAACAGGGAATGCCCCGGAACCGATAGCGGGGTCGCATACTTTTATTTCACAAAGAGCTTTATCTAAAACTCGTGCGTGTTCAACAACCTTACTCGGCATTTCTTCTTTAGTAGTTTTATTTGAATAGTTTGAACTACCTTTTTTAATCAGATGTTCAATATCCTCTTTTGAAATAATTTCTTCTATTACTTCTTGGGTAAGTTTTAGTTGTGATATTTTCTTTTTCTTAAATAAGGATTGTTGTTCGGTTTTTTCTTCTGGAGAAAGTTCGACTTCTTTTATATTCAATTTGTTATAAAGATAGTTAATTAAACTTTCTTGACACATATAATGCACAATTTCACGAGGAGTATAAAAGGCGCCATTACCTTTTCTAATGTTTTCTGGCAACAAGTTTTCAAAAACTTTCCCTAACATTTCTGGGTCAATTGCAACTTCTTTTTCTAATGGCTCATCTTCTTTTACGGTGAAATTGTACAAATCAAATGTATCAAATATTTCTTTAAACAAATTATTGTCAATAGTTAAGTCTGTTTTTTGATATTCATAACCATTTACAGGTTCAAACAAACCTCCATTGAGGAATGGAATTCTACAATTTAATTTATCAAACCAAGCACTTGGCCCTCTATCTGATGCTAGTGCTTCATAGAAAAGGTGTTCAAGAATATCATTAAAGAAGTTATTATAACTTCCATATTTACCCTCGAATAAGTTTCTTAAGAACTTCTTATCGCCAGTTCCCCAGTTTTTATCTCTATCAACACCAAGCCAACCTTTTTTCTGAATAAAATATAGGAAGACCAATTGTCCCAATGTTTTCTTCGCAAAGTCGTCAATATTGACATTATGAGTCTCAAAATCTCTTCTTGCAATTTCATCTACATCACATAGCCTTTGCAATTCATTACACATATTAAGGTAAAGATTTTTATATTTATCAAAGAATTCTTTTGAAACCTTTTCTATATCAAAAGCTGCAACTAAATCTTCAATGGTTATTTTTTCATTATTGGAAGCCTTATCAAGACAGCTTTTGAATTGGGCTTGTGCCGTATGAGTATCCTCATTTGCACCAACTAAGAAAGAAAATCTCTTTGCTGGAGTGAGTTCTACCTCTGTTTTTAACTTTTTCTTACCCGTTGTGGTTTCTACAAATTTTGTAACATAGTTCATCTGAACAAGTGAAAATCGCCAGTCTGGCGAAATATTACCATTTTCATCTTCAGAATAAAAAGCAACTAATGCTGCATCAGTTAGGTAGCCTCTACTACCGTTAAGATAACGTGCTACAAAGTTTCTTTGTGCTGTTCTCGCTCTATCGATAGAGGTTGTCCTTTTAAGCTTTACTGCTAAAACTGTTAATATGTTTTCATCAAATTCTGATGTTGAATATTTATATTTACAAATACGTTTAGCACTTTTTATAAATTCTCGGTATTCTGCGGGTAATTGGATTTGACCTTCTTTGGTAAAATCCGCATCAGCCAATAAATCTTTGATAAAGAGTTTAAACTGCATTTCGTTATATTCTTTGTTAAAAGTATCATTAACAATTTTAGTATTTAAAGTTGTTGCCATTATTCACCTCTCGAATATAAAAGTTCAGAAAGTATAATTTCTCGTTTTTGTGCTAATTTAGAGCTTTTTGTTGGAACACTATCTGATAAGTATGAATTAGGAACTATATTTTTAATCCCTGCCAATATCTTTATAAAATCACCATCTGTGGAATCCCAGAAATCTGTTAGTCTCTTTGCGATAGCTTCCGGAATTTGTCTTGTTCCAAAAGCGTTAATAACAGATTGAATAAAGGCTTTTTCATCAGATGTATATTTAGGATAATTCAACAAACCTTTTAAATCCCTTACAATTACATCCATTTTTGAACGACCTTTACGAGTCGTTAAAGGTTCTGTTTCGATAGGTCTATCAAAAACAGCTTTATTTTTAGTTATGTAGTCAAAATAAACATTTGACAACTTTTTCTTTGGTTCATTTTCTTCACATTCAAAATACTGAATCGCTTCATCAAATGGTATTTCTTTAGATACAATGCCGTCTGTTATGCAGAATTTTCTTAATTTTCCTTTTCTAAAGAATGTTACCAATGAATTTGTGAAAACTTTTTCGTATTCACGAGCAACTCTTATTTTCTTAGGAAGTTCAGCTATTTTTACATACAAATCAGTTCTTTTATCCCTTATTTCTCGAATAAGTTTTAAATACTTTAATTCTGGGCTTTCTTCTTTATCTTCGAGTGCCTCCGTAGAATTAATGGTATTATAGTATTTTTCTCCACGAAGATTGAAGGATTCAACTTCTTCTGTTTCACTTAAGTATTTTGCATCTTCGCCTAACGCATTATGAAACGCCTGTATCTTTGAAATGATATTTGCCTTAAGCCCAAGTTCTTTATCTGTTTCTGAGGTAGGGAAGAAATTAAATATATAAACCTTATCATACTTTGTCCCAACACGATTTACACGACCAACTCTCTGTAGTACCCTTGTTGGATTCCATGGTAGGTCATAGTTAATAATAATGTTTGACCTATGTAAGTTGATACCTTCTGACAATACATCTGTAGTTATTAAATACTTCAAATCATCAACTTGGTAAGCTTCTTTTTGATTTGGATCGTAGTTATATTTGATAATATCTTTTAAGTCATCACTCTTAGCAGAAGAATAGAAAAGAACTTTATCACCATAAACTTCTCTGAGTGCTTCTGATAAATTTTCACCTGTTTCTGATGATTCTGTAAATATAACCATTTTCTTGTCTTTCAATAGTTTATTATTCTTTAATTCAGACAAGAATTTTTCTTGTTTATAATCATGTTGTATTGATTTCCAATCTCGCAATAATTCTTTTAAAAGATTTAAGTCTCGATTTAGATCTAGTGCAAAATCACTGCTAAATTCAGCTACAGGGAATGCTTCAAGGTCTTTATCCTTTGCTTTTTCCAACAAATCATCAATTGATTTCATATCATCGTCAATATAGTCAAGTACATTAATATCTTTGCTTATATAAACTGTTCCACTGTTTATCATAGAAATCATTTTTTCATGAGATTTAATAGAACGCTCTAATGTTTTCTGAAATGCATATTTTGAACTTTCAAGTCTTTTTACTAATCTGCTTTTCATAAAGCCAACATTGTTCATCTGTTGTTGATGTTCAAAAGCTGATAGCTTCTTATTTTTTAGATATGTCTTTGGTGCATATCTTGCATAAGATAAACGTTCTTCTTTAGGAGTGTCTTTTGTTCCAATAGTTCTAATTGTCTTTTCAAAAATATCATTGGTATGTTTATCAAATTCATAGATAATTTCTTGCGGGGGTTGAACATCTGGGAAGAATAACCCTTGTTTTTTCATATCAGATTCAAAATACTTTTTAATATCTGTTCTTGTTCTTCTAATCATAAGATATGCAAGAATTTTATCTCTCACCTCTTTTGATACTTGTTTTACAGCATTTATGTATCTAGGATTATCTTTAGTACCACATTCTTTTTCTACTTGTTTAATTTTCCCCCTTCTGTTAGCAAAAAAGGCTTCTAAGTTTGGCATTCCAGGAATATCACTGTCAATTGGATTCTGAAATAGGGAAATTAAATAATAGAAATCAAAGAATGTATTATTTAGAGGGGTTGCACTAATAAGTACAACTTTCTTGTTTCTACAAATTCTTTTTAAAAGTTCATATTGAGAATTGTTACCGTTTCTAAATCTATGAGCTTCATCTATAAAGATATAGTCATAAGATTTTTCACCTAGTTTTTCAACTTTTTCAACTCGTTGTACAATTTTATGCAGCATGCCTGTTGACTCTACATCATAGTTTTTGCTTTTTATATTAAAATCTTTAAATGCTCCCTGCCAGTTTGTTATGACGGGAGGAGGAGCAATAACAAGGATTTTATTGTTTTCAAGCGTTTTTGCAAACATTGCCGCTATATATGTTTTCCCGAGACCAACAACATCTGAAATAAAAGCACCACCATATTCATTAACTATTTTATTAATTTTAGCAATAGCATTGATTTGATAATCCAATTTCATGTAATTGTCTGGCAAATCTTCTACATCAAAAACTTGTTCCATATTTATTTCGTCATAAAAATATTCGTACAAAAATTTTAAATATATTTCGTATGGGGTTACACTTTCATTCAACCAGGTTTTTGTTTCAATAGCGTTTATATATTCTTCACTAATAGGAACAGCCGTTTCCCATAATTCTTCAAACTTTTCTAAGGCATATTCCACATCGTCATCATCTCTCAGTTCAACATTAAATTCATATTGTGTATTCAAGCCGTTTTCTGTAAAATTGCTTGAACCAGTAACCACAGAGCCCAATATTGGAATTTCATTTTGATTATATCTTGTAATATATACCTTTGCATGTATATTTTGATCCCTGCAAGCTTTCATTTCAATTTTTCCGATAGCTAACAGTTCTCTAAATTTATTTACACCAAGTGCAATATCTTCAGTATCATCTGAATTTTCAAATTCAGATTTAACTTCTTGCACAAAGTGCTTTTTAATACTCGTTTGGCTTTCAAAATCTAACTTTTGTTGTCCAATATCGTGTAAAATATCAAAAGTTTGCCTATCAACATTCAATCCAACCAAAATTCGGATTTTTTCAACATTTTCAAGAGATTTATATAAACGATAAAAGCCACTTGTTCTAAAGTAACCTACCAAAGAATCAAAATACTGAGCATGTTTTAATGTTTGATTAAATCTCTCATAAAGACCCACACCATCCTTGTTTGTATAAAACTTAGTATTTCGTCTTCTAACTTCCGCCATTCTTGCCCCACTTTATTTTTTATATCCTATCATAAAAATGATATAAATTCTTTTATGTAAAGAATTTATATGGATTTTTTATGGTAAAATGAATAAATCAAGGAGTTAGAATAGAAAATAATTATGAAAAATGAGATAAAGATTTTTGAGCAAAATAATATCCGTTCAGTTTATGACGAAGAAAATGAAAAGTGGTATTTTTCTGTAGTTGATTTGATTGCAATTTTAACAGATAGCGGAAAACCTGCAAACTATTGGAAAGTTCTAAAAAACCGGCTAAAAAAGGAAGGTAGTCAGTTGGTTACAATTTGTAACCAACTAAAAATGAAAGCTGCTGACGGCAAATTTTATAAGACGGATGCTCTTGATGTTGAGGGTTGTTTAAGGCTTGTTCAATCTGTTCCAAGTCCGAAAGCTGAACCGGTTAAATTATGGCTTGCTAAAGTTGGTTACGAACGAATGAAGGAAATGTCTGATCCATCAACAGCTATTGACAGAGCAAGAGAAACATACCAAAAACTTGGTCGTTCTGAAAAATGGATTCAGCAACGAATGATGGGACAGGAAACTCGAAACAAGTTGACTGATTATTGGAAAGACCACGAAATAATAGAAAGTGAAGAGTTTGCTATTCTTACAAATATAATCCATCAAGAATGGACGGGATTAAGTGTCAAAGAACACAAAAGTTTAAAGGGGCTGAAATCACAAAATTTGCGAGACCACATGTCTGAAGCAGAATTGATTTTTACAGCCTTAGCGGAACTTTCAACCCGTCAAATTGCAGAAAGCGAGAATGCTACAGGAATGGAAGAAAATAAAAAATCTGCAAAACGTGGCGGTAAAATAGCAAAAGATGCCAAAGAAAAACTAGAGCTTGAAACCGGACAAAAGGTGATTTCTGATAGTAATTTCTTGCAAACACAAAGAAAAGCAAAACAAATAACAAATAAAAAAGATTAATAATATAACTATGAAAAAGAAATAATATAGCTCCTTATTTGCATTTAGAATTAATAACTCCAAAGTACGGATTATATTTGATATAACCTTCAAAAAAAGCATACTTCATAATACTTCTGACAAGTGTTACTCCGTTGCTTGCTGTTTTTGGTTTATATTTTGATTTCATCATAATCATAAAATCTATTAACATTTCATAAGTTATTTCATCAATATATTTTTCACCAAAGTATGGTAAAATATTATATTTCAGCTGATAGCGATATCCTTTATAGGT
>CAKUXD010000027.1 GCA_934699705.1 uncultured Candidatus Melainabacteria bacterium | reverse complement strand
AAGCAAGATTATTATTCATTACATCGCGTCAAAACGATGTAAGCGCGAAGATGCAAAGAATATCAAATCAAAATATGGTACTTGCCCGCGATTCAGAAGAAGTCGCAGAAAAGTATAATAGAATGTTGAGTTCAGCAAAATCTAATTCAGCATCTTTAGTTGGCGATGGGGCAAAAGTCCCAACAAACCTATCGTATGATGCTATGATGGGCGCTGCAGGTGCAAATAGTGGTAGTTCTTTATATGCAATTACAAATGCAAATAGACAAGTTGTATTAAGCCCAGCGATTGCAGCTAAATTAAGTGCATTAGGTGGAGCTACAAGTGGTTCAGCAGCAGATTTTCAAAACAAATATCCGGCCTCTAATATTAAACAATTTATTACTGATATTGCTGGTGCAAATGTTGCCAATGCATATAGTGCCGCAAGTAGTGGTAAATCATCATCAAATTTCTCGATTAATGATTTATTAAATTTATCATCTACCAGCAAAAATAATAATTTTACAAAGACTTATTATGATAAAGAATTAACTTCTGGCGACTTTAATACATTTGCAAGATCTTTTGATGGTCATGTATCAAATAATAATGGTGCAGTTACTGTTTATAGGTATAAATCTACAAGTAATACATGGCAAAATGACGCTCAATTAGCTTATATTGGGAAACAAAATGTAACCATTGCAGATTTATATAATTGTGCTGGTCAAAAAGATGGCATGATATTTTTAGGCGGTGGTAATGGCCGAAGAAATGATAAAACAGAACGTAGCCAAGGTCCTTCACAATCAAACCAAGACGGAGCTATAAAAAACTTAAAAACTTTTGCTGAAGGTATTGGAACTCAATTAGTTGATGCATTAGTTAAAAAAGGTTTAGATAAAACAAAAGTTATATCTGTCGTGTCAGCAGCTAACAAAGAAATATTAAAATCATATAGCAATATATCTTGGAATGATAGCTTTTGGCAAGGTAAAAATCAAGATAATAACTGGGTAGCTTATAACGAAGGCGCAATGGGCTCTTGTATGAATTTTGCCCACGATACAAAGAATATTGTTGCAATGTATGGCGCAGATGATGATGATTGGGTATTCTGTGTTAACGCTGGTTCTTATGCTAAAGATTTAGTAGATAAGGTAATGTCTTTAATAGGTAAGGCCGAAACAACAGATACGCTTGGTGATATTTCAACGGTGGCTTCTTTTACAATTAAAACTACATATTTAACTCCGACTGCTAAAAAAGACGATAATAGTGATTTGGTTGTATCTGATGCTTCAAAAGCAAGTTACTATGCTGAATTATATAAAAAATTAGCTGCTGGTGGTTGGACTGTAGATGCAGATGTTACAGATATGTCTAAACTTCAAGAAAAATTTAAAAATGGTACATATCTGATTAATGATAAAAATGTTCAAAACGTTGACTCTATTTCCGAAGTTTGTACTGAAGAGCAAGCAAAAGCTTACTACGATACAGAAAAGGCTAAAATTAATAGAAAAGAAAAACAATTAGATACTGAATTGACAAAATTACAAACTGAATACTCATCATTGACACAAGATTATAACTCTGTTAAATCTATTCTTGATGCTAATATTCAAAGAAGTTTTGCATACTGTCAAAACGGTTAATAAAGATTAAAAGCAGGGCGGTGATTTCATCACCGCCTATTTTATTGTAACTTCTGGAAGTTTTAATTACTTTGTGCCATACTTTTAGTATGAAGGATAAAATTATTGTCAAAGGCGCTAGAGAAAACAATCTGAAAGATATTTCAATAGAAATACCTAAAGATCAACTTGTCGTTTTTACTGGTGTTTCAGGCTCAGGTAAAAGCTCTTTAGCTTTTGATACCATTTTTGCCGAAGGTCAAAGAAGATACGTTGAAAGCCTGTCTGTATATGCGCGCCAATTCTTGGGACAAATGGATAAACCAGATGTTGAAAGCATTGACGGACTTTCTCCAGCAATTTCAATAGATCAAAAAACTACCAGCAACAACCCTCGCTCTACTGTCGGAACTGTTACTGAAATCTATGACTACCTAAGACTGCTCTACGCCCGAGTGGGAACTCCACATTGTCCTAAATGTGGCGATGAAATTAAACCTCAAACCATTGACGAAATCGTTAATTCTGTCTTGAAACTGAAAGAAGGCACTAAAATTCAGCTTTTAGCCCCTGTTGTCGTTGGCAAAAAAGGCGAATTTCAATCTCTATTCAAAGACCTTCAACAAGAAGGATTTGTTCGCGTTAAAATCGACGGAGATACCTTCAATCTTGACGAAGACGAAATTGAACTCACTAAAACAAAAAAACATAATATCTCAGTTGTTGTCGATAGGTTAATCATAAAACCAACTATTCAATCTCGACTAACAGACAGTATTGCAACGGCACTAAAAAAATCTAACGGAACAGTAATTGTTGATTTAGTTGAAAAAAACGAAGAAATTTTATATTCCGAAAAATTCTCTTGCGAAAAATGCGGGCTGAGTTTTGATGAATTATCCCCTCGTATATTCAGTTTTAACAACCCTTACGGAGCTTGTGAAAAATGTTCAGGGTTAGGCGCAGATTTCATCGTAGATACAGATTTGGTTGTTCCAGACAGAAATTTATCTATAAAAAATGGCGCAATCTACCCTTGGAGTAAGTCCTCAACCGATTATTACACTGATTTATTAACCTCTGTATGCCACAACTTCGGCATTGACATGGAAAAACCATTCAAAGATTTGCCGAAAGAACATCAAGACATCATTTTATATGGTTCAAACGAAATTGTAAAATTAACAGTAAAACAATTTGGCACAAACCGTTACAAATCACAATATTCGCACTATATGGGCGTAATTCCATATCTCGAAAAAAAATATCACGATGCAAATGGAGATTACTGGCAAGAAGAAATTGAAAAATATATGATTACAAAACCTTGCAATGCTTGCGGTGGCGCAAGATTAAAACCTTTTCCACTTGCCGTAACAGTTGGAAATAAAAATATCTATGAATTTACCAAAATGTCGATTGATGAAGAAATAACCTTTATTGACACGCTCTATCTGGATTTTTCTGATTACAAATTGCAAATCGCCAAACAAATTCTTGAAGAAATTCGTGGAAGGCTGAAATTCCTACAAGACGTGGGACTTGGGTATTTGAACCTAGCACGCATGGCTGGAACTCTATCAGGTGGCGAAGCTCAGAGAATTAGACTTGCAACTCAAATTGGAAGCGGTTTATCAGGAGTATTATACGTTCTTGACGAGCCATCAATCGGACTTCATCAGAGAGATAACGACAGATTAATCAAAACTCTGTTCAAATTAAGAAACCTCGGAAATACACTAATAGTCGTAGAACACGATGAAGAAACTATTCGAAAAGCTGATTATATCATCGACATAGGTCCAAAAGCAGGACTTCAGGGCGGTGAAATTATAGCAAAAGGTAGCGTTGACGATATTATTAGCGCAGAAAATTCGATTACTGGTAAATACCTAAGCGGTGAAAGATTTATTCCAATTCCAACAAAATTGCGAAAAGGTAACGGAAATTTCTTATCAGTTAAAAATGCTTACTTAAATAATTTAAAAAATATTAATGTAGATATTCCACTTGGAAAAATTGTTGTATTAACTGGCGTTTCAGGCTCAGGAAAATCAACTTTAATGCAAGATTTGATAAACCAATACGCGCTACACGTTTTAAACAAAAATAAGCCAAAACCGCAAGGTGTTGACGAAATTACAGGATTTGAAAATATTGATAAAGTCATTAACATCGACCAATCACCTATCGGAAGAACTCCACGTTCAAATCCCGCAACATACACAGATGTTTTCACCCCAATCAGAGCATTATTTGCAAAAACGAACGAGGCAAAAGTTCGAGGATACACGCAAGGGCAGTTTAGTTTTAACGTAAAGGGCGGTCGTTGCGAAGCCTGCAAAGGCGACGGTGTTAAAAAGATTGAAATGAACTTCTTGTCTGACGTCTATGTAAAATGCGACGTCTGCAAGGGTAAACGCTACAATCACGAAACTTTAGAAGTTAAATATAAAGGTAAAACAATCTCTGATGTACTTGAAATGAGCGTCGGAGAAGCATTAGAGTTCTTTGAAAATATTGAACCAATTAGGCGAAAACTTCAAACTCTAAACGATGTCGGACTTGATTATATTAAATTAGGACAAAGCTCTACAACACTTTCAGGTGGCGAAGCGCAAAGAATTAAACTTGCCTCAGAACTCAACAAAAAAGCAACAGGAAAAACTTTATACCTTATGGACGAACCTTCTGTTGGCTTACACTGGGCTGATTTAGATAAGTTAATAAAAATTATTCACAAACTTGCTGACAACGGCAACACTATTTTAATCATTGAACACAATTTAGATTTAATAAAAATAGCTGACCACATCATTGATTTAGGTCCAGAAGGCGGAAACGCTGGCGGAAACATAGTTGCGCAAGGTACGCCTAAAGATGTTGCAAAATGCAAAAGTTCACATACTGGCAAATACCTTAAAGAAATATTCAATTCTGAAGTGTAATTTTTTTATTTAGTTACATAGTGGCAACTTTTTGAAATAATGATATAATAAATTTGTCATGCAAAAATATTTGTTTTATTTATTACTTCTAAAAAAAGCATTTTACATAATGATTTACCCATTTTTCCAAGGTAATTCTAAAATTTTACGCTTTTTTAGGCTTGGTATGGAAAATTATTTGATTTTTCAGCCAGCAAAATTACGCGCAAAAAGAGTTCAAAGAAATTTGCTGAAAAAATTTAAAACAATTCGATTTGCAACAAAAGACGGTGCAAGACTTTTCGCATGGTTTATTCCGCCTCAAGAAAAAAAACCGACAATTCTGTATTTCCATGGACAAGCAGAATCAATACTTTACCATCAAGATGTTGCTGAATTTGCATTAAAAAACGGATATGGCGTTTTTCTACTATCATACAGGGGACATTACAGAAGCTGGGGACTTCCTTCTGAAAAAGGTGTTTTTACTGACGCACAAACCGCAATTTACAAATTAAACGAGTTAGGAGTGGAAACTAAGGATATTATATTATGGGGACACTCGCTGGGTACAACTGTGGCAATGAATACCGCGGTTAATAATCAGGTAAAAGCACTTATCCTGCAATCTCCGATTAAAGATATTACGTCTGCGGCCCAGGACATTTCGTCTTTCTATTACAGAAGACTGAATTTTATATTTCTTAGAAAATATATCAAAAAACACTTTAAAGATGTTATTTTCCTACAAAAATTTGATAACATTAATAAAATCGCAAAAGTTCAATGTCCAATTCTTATTGCTCACTCAAAAACAGATAGGGTTACTCCTTCCAAAAATGCCAGAGAGCTTTATGAACACAAACTTAATGCCCAACTATATCTCGCAGAACGTGGCAGTCATTGGGAAATGAAATGGTGCATTAAACGAATTGCAGATTTTATAGCGGATTTAAAATAAATAATATTCGGAGGGAAAATGGAAGAAAAACAACGCATCATGTCTGGCATGCGACCAACAGGAAAACTCCATCTTGGGCACTACTTTGGAGTTATTACAAGTTGGTTAAATCTACAAAATGACTATGATTGCTACTTTTCTGTCGCTGATTGGCACGCCTTAACCTCTGAAGATAAAACTCAGCTTAAAAATAAACTCTATAGCACAGTAATAGACTGGCTTGCATGTGGTATTGACCCTAAAAAAGCAACTATATACGTACAGTCCGCAATTCCTGAAATAGCAGAATTAAGTTTATACTTAGGCATGCTTACCCCGCGAAACTGGATTGAACGCGACCAAACAATCAAAGACGCTACAAAAAAACGCTCCAAAATAAATTTTGGAATAATGGGTTCTCCTATCTTGATGAGTGCGGATATTTTATCGGTTAATGCAAATTATGTCGCTGTCGGAGTTTACCACGTTCCAGAAGTTGAGCTTACTCGCGACATTGCAAGACGCTTCAACAAAATCTATAACACAAATTTCTTTAACGAACCAAAAGTAAAACTCAATAAATGCCCACTTTTGTACGGAATTGACGGCTATAAAATGGGTAAAAAAAATAATAATGACATTAAAATCGCTGAAACAGAAGAAACAACTGCTGAACAAATTATGCAATGTATTACTGACCGTTCAAGAGCAAGAAAAACAGATTTCGGACACCCAAATAAATGCGAAGTAGCTTTTAAATACTGGCAAATATTCGGAAATGAACAAAATGTAAAACAAATCGAAGAAGAATGTAAAAACGGTAAACGAGGGTGCGCAGATTGCAAAAATCAATTAGCTGAAAAAGTTAATGACTACTTCAAAGAAATTAGAATGCGCAGAAAATACTACGAAAACCACTTGGAAAAAGTAACTTCTATTCTTGAAGAAGGTAACGCAAAATCAAGAGAAATTACAAAAAAATTATTGATTGAGGTTAAAAACATAATTGGAATGTATTAATAATAATTAAAAAGGCGCGGTTGCAAAGCAACCGCGCCTTTTTAATGTTTTGTTAAACAATTTTCAATTAATAGACATTAGTTCTGCGCATCAAATCTGATAATCTAATGTCTTTACTTCTGATTGAAGGTATACCCGCAGTCGCATTTTCAATTTTTTTAGTGCTTGTTTTAAAACTTGATAAACCTACACGCATAGTATCTTCATTTCTCATTGAAATAATTTCTTTAAAAATATTTAAAATTCCCATTTCTCCTCCTTGTGTTATTAGTATATTTTGAAACAGCTTATTTTTTATCGTACAAAAATACTATATTTTTTAAATTTAGTATAATTCTTGTTATGCTATAATTTTTTTATGCAAAATTTAAGTGAAAATTACAATAATGCGTTGAACTTACTTGATAAGGAATTTTCCCATCAAGAATTAATCTCATTTTTAGAAAACGGTTCTGTTATTGAACGTCAATTTGCATCATTAAACTTAAAAAAAGTTCAAAACAAAGAAGAAGCACACTTGCTATTAAATAATTTAGTCGGCGTAGATGGAAAAATTCGAGAAGCAACAGCCTTAAAAGTTAATGAATTAACCTCTGAAACACCAGAATTATTTTTCGATGAAAGAAATTTTGAACTATTTTTAAACGCAACCATCGACATAGATAGCAATGTTTGTCGTTTGGCTATTTTATCTGCGCTAAATCTAAAACAATTTAAAGAGTTTTCAAATTTTTACACAAATGGCGTAATTGAAGTTATAAATTCAGCTTTAGACGAAATTTCAAAATTTACATTTAGAGATAAAAAATATAAAATTAATAAACAAATTTTTAAAATATACTGGTGCTTAGAAGCCTTAATTTATTTTAGTGATTTTGCAGACAAAAATTTACTTGAAAATATTTTAACAAAATGTTCAGAACTTCCAGAGTACACTGTTCGAGAAAAATGTGCAAAAATTTTATGTGAAACAAATTTCGATAATCTTAATGACTTAAAAAACAGGCTAAAAGCTGATGAAAATTACTACGTACGCAATATTTTTGTAAATCATTAAGAAATAATTAATTTGCTTGCTTGTCATGCTTGTTTGGTTTATAACTAAACTGTTAACGATACATATTGTAGAAGGAGATAAAAAAATATGGTAAACGTAGCAATTAACGGATTCGGTAGAATCGGACGTAACACATTAAGAGCAGCTATCAAAGAAGGCATTTTTGACAAAATCAACTATGTAGCTATCAATGACCCTGGTTTAAAACCAGAAGATGCAGCTCGTATTTTCAAATATGACTCAGTAATGGGTAAATTCGACGGTACAGTTGAAGCATACGAAGAAGGTATTATCGTAAACGGTAAAAAAATTAAATTCTTCGCAGAAAAAGATCCAGCTCAATTACCTTGGAAAGATTTAGGTGTTGAAGTTGTTATTGAATCAACAGGTTTCTTCACAGATGCAGAAAAAGCAAAAGCTCACATCGCAGCAGGCGCTAAAAAAGTTATCATCTCTGCACCAGCTACAAACGAAGATAAAACAATCGTTTTAGGCGTAAATGAAAAAGAATACGATCCAGCAAAACACAACGTAATTTCAATGGCATCTTGCACAACTAACTGCTTAGCTCCAGTAGCAAAAGTTATTGATGAAAAATTCGGTATCGTAAAAGGTTTAATGACAACAGTTCACTCATACACAGGCGACCAAAGAATTTTAGATGCAGGTCATAAAGATCCTCGTAGAGCTAGAGCAGGCGCTTTAAACATCGTTCCTACAAAAACAGGTGCAGCTAAAGCAGTTGCATTGGTATTACCTCAATTGAAAGGTAAATTGGACGGTTTCGCTATGCGTGTTCCAACTCCAGACGTATCTTTAGTTGACGTTGTATTTGAACTTTCTAAAGACGTAACAGTTGAAGAAGTTAATGCAGCATTAAAAGAAGGCGCTGACGGACATGTATTATGCTATACAGAAGAACCATTAGTATCTTCTGACTACGTTGGTACATCACAATCATCAACAGTTGACGCACTATTAACTCGTGTAATGGGCGGAAACCAAGTTAAAATCATTTCTTGGTATGATAATGAAATGGGATACTCAACTCGTTTAGCTGAAACTACATTAATGGTAGCTGAAAAATTATAATTTGAAATTATAATTTTTTGAACATTTTGGGCGGTGCATAAATGCACCGCCCATTTATTTTATTAACATTTGTAAAAAAAATGTTATAAACAGACAATAAATAATCTTGAAGGGGTTTTGGATTTCTGTGGAGGTTTATCTTTGAAAATTCAAGGTAACAATCAAATAAACTTTGGCTGGAGTTGTGAAACCCATAAAAAAATTATGGAAACAGCAATTAAAGATATGCCTCAATTTGCTAAATACAAAGATACTTTAGCTGACTATGTGCAACGCCCTGACCACGATGATATTGGATTTTTAGCAAACAAACACTTCTATTTTGGTGAAAAAATTCAACACGATACATTCAATAAAAACAAATTTGAAAAAGAAGATTTAACCACAGAAAATAACTCTGATTTAGCTTCATCAACGTTTTCTTTAGGCAACAAATCAATGACTGGCGGTTTAGTTAACGCTTTTAGCAAAATTTTCAATACAAATGGCGTAAGTTTTATGGATTATAACGGCAAAAACAACGCTAAATATGCTTACAAAGAACAAATTGAAAACATGGACGAAGCAATTGAAGACGAAGACGACGAATTAGCAATTCAAAATGCTGCTAGAGCTTGCCACTTCTTACAAGATATGGCTCAACCTCAACATATTGAAGAAACATCTACTCTTGGTAAAGCTTTTGATTTAAAAATCCACACAGATTACGAAAGTTTTGCAGAAAAAGTTGCAGATTTTTGCTCTAATAATTTTGAAAAAACAGTTAGAAATCCAAGAAGAAGTATGCAATTGTTCTCAGATACATTCACTTCAACAAAAGAAAATGGACCTATCACTAGAGAAAATGAACCTAATTGGATGGAAATAACACAAAGACAATTTAATACAGCTGTACAAGCAACAAAAGAATTTTTACAAAATGTAAGCGACCAAATGGGTCTTGAATACAGAGATTTACCAGAACAAGACCATCATTAAGTCTTTTTAAAATTTTTATAACATCTGCTTAACATTATCACCTGTAAGTTTGCAATTATCCTTGTTTATGATACGATTATGACGGATACGCTGGTTCGATAGGTAAAATCCTAGTTCGCTATCGCGAATGGAACAGTGTTTCCCGTAGTACAAGACAGAAAAACAAAGGAGAAAGAAAGATGCCAGTAGCATCAATGATTGAACTTTTAGAAGCAGGTGTACACTTCGGACACCAAACACAAAGATGGAACCCAAAAATGAAACCGTATATTTACGGTGCAAGAAACGGTATTTACGTTATTGATTTACGTAAAACAACTGATTTTCTTGACTCAGCTTACGACGTTGTAAGAGATTTTGCAGCAAAAGGTAAAAACGTATTATTTGTTGGTACTAAAAAACAAGCTGCAGAAGTTGTAGCTCAAGAAGCAACAAGAGCTGGCGCATATTATGTTAACAAAAGATGGTTAGGCGGTATGATGACTAACTTTGAAACTATCAAAACTCGCGTTAACAAATTAAAAGAATATGAAAACTTTATTGAAAGCGGTCAAATTGAAAAATTACCTAAAAAAGAACAAGCTCAAATTAACAAACAATTAGCTAAATTGAGCAAAACTTTAGGCGGTATCAAGGATATGAGAGGTCTTCCTGATTTATTATTCGTTGTTGACCAACAAAAAGAAGATATCGCTATCCTAGAAGCTAAAAAAATCGGTATTCCTGTAATTTGTTTAGCTGATACTAATGCTGATCCAGAAAACATCGACTACATTATCCCTGGTAATGACGATGCTATTCGTTCAGTACAATTAATCGCATCAAAATTAGCTGATGCTGTATTAGAAGGTAAACAACTTCGCGAAAACAAAGCTACAAACGTATCTAAAGTTGAAGAAATTAAACCTGAAGATGCTGGCGTAAGCGCAGAAGAAACAGTTAAGGCTTAATGGAGGAAACAATGAATATTACAGCTACTATGGTAAAAGAACTTCGTGATAAAACTGGTGCTGGCATGATGGATTGCAAAAAAGCACTTATGGAATCAGAAGGAGATATGGAAAAAGCATCAGAAGCTCTAAGACAAAAAGGTATCGCTTCTGCTGAAAAGAAAATGGGCAGAATTGCTGCTGAAGGTCTTGTTACTTCATTCGTTAACGATAGCGTTGGCGCTATGATTGAAGTTAACTGTGAAACAGACTTCGTTGCTAAAAATGACGAATTTAAAGAATTATGCCAAGGTCTAGCACAACTTGTGGCTGAAACAAAACCAGCTGATGTTGATGCTTTACTTGCAACAACTTGTCCAAAACATGGCAAACCAGTTGCTGACGTGATTAAAGAAAAAATCGCTTCTATCGGTGAAAAAATTACCGTAAGAAGATTTGAAATACTTGAAGGCAACACTGCTACATATATCCACAATGGCAAAATTGGTGTTCTTTTAAGCACAGACAAAAAAGATGCAACTTTAATGAAAGATATTTGTTTACACATTGCATCATGCGCTCCTGAATTCTTGTCAAGCAAGGATATCCCTGCTGAAGCAAGAGAAGAAGAAAAACGTATTGAAATGGGTAAAGAAGACCTTGCTAACAAACCTGAAAACATCAGAGAAAGAATCGTTGAAGGTCGTTTACACAAAATTCTTGCTCAAAAATGTTTACTTGAACAAGCATTCGTTAAAGATCCAAGCATGACTGTTGCTCAATTGATTGAAGGTAAATTAACTATTAACAAATTTATCAGATATACTCTTGGCGAAGGTCTTGAAAAACGTAATGAAAACTTTGCAGATGAAGTTATGAAACAAATTGGTTAATAACTTTAACGTAAAAATATAAAAAGAGCGCCAATTACTTTGTAATTGGCGCTCTTTTTTGTTTATGAATTGGTTATTAAGCTAGAAAAACAGATTCATTAACTCTATGTTTCATTACTCTGTTAGCAAGTTCAGATTTTGTAATCATACCATCACCATTGGCATCTAAACCTTTATTTGCTTTATAAGCCGCTGAACCTTTTGAGGTAATAACTTCGTTATTAATTTTTGCTGGCATGAATACTAATGTATATAAATCACCAGAAGTTAATTTTCTGTTACCAACTCCAAAAGCTTTTTTATTCATATTAAAGAATTTTTCAACATAATCCAATTGTTGAATTGGCGTCATATTACGTAACGCCTCTGTTGTAGTTCCTAATTGACGAGCCGTAGACGGAAGGAATTGAATTAATCCAGTTGCCCCACCGTTTTTATTAACAGCTTTTGAATTCAAACCAGACTCAGAATGCATCACAGCAAGCAAATCTTTGTAATCACAGTTAATTCTCTTTGCAATTTGTTTAACCTTATTTAAAAACTCCTTATCAAGCTTCTGAGTAGGTTTACAATTACCTTTTACAGACGAAGTTACACTACCAAAATTAAAGTTTGAAAAATCAAATGTTGGCATACTAAAATTAAATAATTGTGTAAAATCAAATGAAGGACCTATTGGCATGTTCATAGGCATTTGAACACTACCACCCAATGGAATATTAATGCTATCCATTGGCATTTGGAAAGACATCATGCCCAAATTCATAAATGGATTTATTGGTATATTAAATTGATTAAAACCAAAATTAATAGTCATTATCTCTCCAAATATAATATCTCGTATTTATATAAAGTTATTTTTACAAAAATAATTGCCCTTTTAATAAAAAAACATTAAGAAATATTAACATTATTTTTAAGCATAAAAAAAAGAAGGTTTAAACCTTCCTTTTTTAATAATTTTCTAAGTTAATAAAATACTAAACAGCTTTTTGTACTTTATTTGCTTTCAAACATGAAGAACAAACTGTCATTTTTTTCACAGTACCATTTACATTAACTCTAATAGTTTGAAGATTTGGAGCTTGTCTGTGAACAATTTGTTTATGAGAGAAAGTTAATTTTGCTGCTTTTAATGGTTCTTTACCACATACTTCACATTTTCTTGACATTTTTTAATCCTTCTTTTTCTGTTGTATATATATAGAATATATCAAATATAATTGATTTACAAGTATCAAATAAAATATTTGTTAATTTTATTTAATAGAAAAATCCTTTACCAATAACACCTGAACTTCACCAGGGGCTAAGATTGAGTTAATACGGCCTCTTGAAATCACAGGAATATCTTGAATTTTCACTGGAACAATAGCAATTTTATCATTCAAATGTGGAACTGAAACTTTTGCATTTTGCATATTTGAAAAATCCATATTTCCAATAACAATTACTGCATTTTGCTTAGTTGAACGAGCATACGCAAATACGTTTGAAGAATTTGTCTGTAAAGGTACAAAAGTTGCACCTGGCATGATATTGTTCATCATAAACTTGAATTTATTAGCTAAAATAAAGTTTTGCAAGACATCACCATTTGAGCCTTCTGGTTTTCTTGAAAAATTAAAGATATCGATTTTACCACGATGAACGAAATATAAATCGTCATCAGTATAAGTCTTAGGAGCGCGTTTATTTTCCCAAGGATACATATAATCATCACCCGACTGGAAGCCGTCCATAAAGTAAGCGTTTAAAGGTAATGTTGCATTCAACCATGATAACATAATCGAATATTGCGGGCCATTAACAAGTATTGGGCTTACCATATCATGCGTTGCAAAACTTCCTATATCAGATTTGATTAATTTATATTTTGAAAACAGTTTTTGATTAAATTTTACTTGTTCATATAATTCATTTGCAGTTTGCCAATCCGAAAATCTTGAATAACCTGCATAATAGCCGTCAAAACCAGCTTCTAAAAGTTTGTCATAATTTGTAAATGGCATATTTTTTGCATACGGAACTTCTTTATCTGTTGCTTGAGCAATAAACAAGAATTGAGGACTTCTTACTCTAGCATAAGAAATCAATTCAGACCAAAAATCAGCAGGTTTCATCGTTGGAGCACTTGCAACAGCGCCATCAGCACCTATTTCCAAGTACATATCAATCAATTCTTTATACTTATCTAGTAAATCTAAATTAATACGCCCCTCTATTCCTGCATCAAATACTCTAACATCAGTCCAATCTGAAGCTACAACTGGCGCACCACCTTCTTTTTTCAAGAATAACGCATTGTTCTTCAAATAATAATCATAAGAACCACAAGCAGGAATATCAATTAAAACTCTAATTTTGCGTCTGTGTGCTTCATCAATAAACCTCATAGCCTGATATTTTGCAGACAATTTTGATTTTTTATCTGCCAATTGTGGATTTACCTCATTAAAAGAATTTAAAGCAAAAACAGAGCCCGCTGTACCCAAAGCTTTAATTTTTCCAACTGGAGTAATCGGAAGTAGATGAATTGTATTAACGCCTTGCATAGCAAGTTCATCAAGTCTGTCAATCGCATTTAAGAAAGTTCCCCTTTCTTCCTCTGATTTTGGATCAATAATTCCATTTTTATTCAAATCCTTAGCATTAAAAGTTCTAATATTAACCCCCAAAATAACTAAAGAATTTGTTTGAAATTGCGCGCGTGCATCATTAATCCAAACAGTTGCGGCATCTACTTGAATACCAACAAATAATATTAATAAACATAATAATAATTTTTTCATTTACATTTCCCCATTTCTTTATTGATTTTACCAAAAAACAAAGGCATGCAACAAATATTTAACATATCGTTGCATGCCATGCCTGAAATTTTATCAATAAACTAAAATTACGCTTTTTTAATTTGAGTTTTTTTATCTCTCCAGAAGTCAATTAACATACTTGCAAAGAATATACTAGAATAAGTACCAATTGCAATACCTAAAATCATAGCTAATACGAAGTTTTTAGTTGTAACGCCACCGAAGAAATACAATGCTAATAAGGTAATCAACGTTGTTAATGAGGTGTTAATACTTCTTGCCATGGTTTGAGTTACACTAGCATCAACAATTTCGCCAAAAGACATTTTCTTAGCATAATATCTCAAATTTTCACGAACCCTATCGAATACAACAATTGTATCGTGAACAGAAAAACCAATTACAGTTAATAACGCAGTAATAAATAAACCATCAATCTCAACATTAAAGAACAAGCCCAAGCCTGCAAATACGCCCGACACAAATAATACGTCATGAACTAAAGCGAAAATTGCAGCAAGTGCAAAATCTAATTGAAATCTAAATGATAGATAAACAATAATACCTAAGCAAGCTAAAGTTAATGCAATTAAAGAATTTTTGAACAACTCCTTACCTAAAGTTGGGCCAACAGAAGTTGATGAAATCAATTCTGCATTTGCATATTCGGCTTGAACTACTGCTGTAATGTTATCAACTTGAGTATTATCACCCTCTGCAATAAATTTTGTTCTTACTGAAATGATATCAGAAGCTTTTGTTTTATTTGAGTTATTAACATTGATAATTTGAAGTGAAGGGTTTTCAATTCCTTTTGCTTCTAACTTTGTTCTTAAATCTGACAAAGAATTATTATCAATTTTTTTATCTACTGCATATTGAATAACTGTACCACCAGTATAATCAATACCAACTTTCAGTGGAGTATGTTGAGGAGAAACAATTGTCGCATAAATCATTAATATAACCCCAGGGATTATTAATAAAGCAGATAGTCCCATCCAAACCCATCTATATTTTACAACATGAATTAAATGTTTATTTTCCATATCTATATACCTCTCTAATCCAATACACCGAATTTAGCTTTTTCACGTTTTGTTTCAGAAGCTGAATAAGCTGTACCGATTTCGTCTTTATGTAATCCGAATAATGCAGGATATTTCAAATCACCAGTACCGAAAATTAAGTGCATAAAGTTTTTAGTAACAGTAATTGCACTAAACATTGATACTGCAGTACCCAAAGCAAGAGTTAAGGCAAAACCTTTAACAACACTTGTACCAAAGAAATAAAGAATTAAACAAGTAATAATTGTTGACATATTTGAATCAAAAATACTTGTAAATGCTCTATCAAAACCTGCGTTGATTGCAGTAAACAAAGTTCTTCCTGCGCGTAATTCTTCTTTTGTTCTTTCAAAAATCAAGATATTAGCATCAACAGCCATACCGATTGAAAGAATAAAACCTGCGATACCAGCCAATGTAAGCGTTACAGGAATTTGTTTAAATAACGCAAACAAGATTAAACTATAAATAATTAATGCTATATCTGCGATTAACCCTGGTAAGCGGTAATAGAATATCATAAACAACATAACAACAGTTAAACCAATAACACCTGCAATTTTTGATTTTTCAATACTATCAGCACCAAGAGTTGGTCCAACAGTATTTTCTTCGATAATTTTTGCAGGAACAGGTAATGCACCAGCATTCAATAAATCTACCATTTCTTTTGCTTCTTCGTAAGCAAAACCACTATCTCCACCAGAAATTTGAGCTCTACCACCAATAATCGGTTCTCTGATAACAGGAGCAGAAGTTAATTCCCCATTAAAGAAGATTGCCATTGGTTTACCAACTAATTGTTGAGTTAAATCAGCAAACTTTCTTGTACCTTTATCATTAAATTCAAGATCAACAACCCATTGACCATTTGAACTTGTACTTAAAGTTGCGCGGTTCAAATCATTACCAGTTAAACCTGTGTCAACCCAGCTAACTGCACTGCCATTTTGAACTTCTTTTCTAAATGCCAATTCAGCAGTTTCACCTAAGAATTTTTTTGCTTGGTTCAAATCCTTAACAGCAGGAATTTCAACAACCAAACGTTTTTCACCTTGTCTTTGAACAACAGTTTCTGCAACACCAAGTTTATTAATACGGTTTTCAATTGCAAATTGTAAACTATCCATCATATCAGGAGTAATTTTAGCAACTGTTGCAGTAGTTTGAGCTTCAAGTACCAAACGAGAACCTCCAACTAAATCCAAGCCTAGTTTTGTAGGCTTTAGGAAAATAATAGTTATCGAAACAATTGCGATAACAACAATTCCCCAAAATAATAAAATTTTATTCTTCATTTTTACGTCCTTATATAAATATAATTATAATTAGTATTATTATTTAAACAAAAATAATAAATTTAGGATAACCCAACAGGGCTATTCTTTTTCAATTGAATCCATAACTGAAAACAATTCAGCTTTTTGCTCATAATTCAAAATTACTAAAGGTAATCTTACATAATCTTTAATAATTCCAGTTTTTGACAAAGCAGCTTTTACTGGTACTGGATTTGGAGCCATGAACAATTTTTTAAACATAGGATATAAAATCATGTGCATATTTAATGCAGATTTTACATCTCCCGATTTAAAATCATCAATCATAGATTTAATTTCTTCACCATAGATGTGTGATGCAACAGAAACAACCCCTTTTGCACCTAAAGCCATCATCGGTAAAGTTAAACTATCATCGCCTGAGTAAATTTGAAAATCTTTTGGACACAAATCTCTCATTTCAGAAACTTTATCTAAATCAGGATAACTTTGTTTAATCGCAACAATATTTTCATATTTTTCAGCTAAATATTTAACCGTTTCAGGCTCAATATTAACACCAGTACGTGATGGAATATTATATAAAATAACTGGAATATTGACAGCTTGTGCAATAGCACCAAAGTGAGCTTTCAATCCATCTTGCGAAGGTTTATTGTAATATGGTGCAACGGTAAGAATTGCATCAGCACCTTCTTTTTCCGCATTTTTTGCATATTTTATAGCTTCCTTAGTTGAATTAGAACCCGCAGCCATAATAACTTTACATTCATTACGAACCGCACGTTTTACAGTACTTAGCAATTCAGATTCTTCTTCATGGGTTAAAGTTGGGCATTCTCCTGTTGTTGCCGCAACAAGAATTGAATCTGAGCCATTATCTAATAAGTATGAAGCTAATTCGCCTGCTTTATCGTAATCAACATCGCCTTCTTTTGTGAAAGGTGTTACCATAGCTGTAATAACTTCACCTGCATCAAATTTAACAGTCATAAATTTTCCTCCTTACTTATTTAATTATAAATCAAAGGAATAAATTTTGAGAATATATAAAAAATTATTCATAAATTCTTAACAAAATAATATAAATAAATAGTTCATGATAGAATTTATATATATGAAAAGATTTTTAGTATATTTAAGAAAATTAAAAAACCTTAACGCTAAGAAAAAAGCTTACATAGCAGTCTTCTTAGTTTTAGGTTTAATCCTGCTATGGGCGTTTTTCAGCGCAGGATTTTTGACTAACGGCTTTTCTCGTTCTCAGGTTAAAGGACAAAACAATCACCAAGAACTTGATGTTTCAGGCATGATTTTAACTGAAACAAAAAATGATACCAAATACTGGGAAATTTATGGAGAAACAGGTAGTTACAATAATAAAGAAAAAATCGCAATACTTAGCAATGTAGTCGGCAATTTCTATAGAGATAACGAAGTTGCAATGAGTTTTGAATCCTCTCAAGGTACTTACAACGAAGAAAAGAAACAAATTATTTTATATAACAATACATACATAGTTTTAAAAGACGGAACATCTTTAAAAGCCGATAGACTGGTTTGGTCAGGCTCTGATAAAGATATTATCGCAGAAGGTAATATTCAAATAAACAGAAATGGTGAATTTGTTGCAACAGGCGAAGAAGTTATTATAAGTTCAGATTATAGCCATTTCAAACTAAAAGGTAATACAACTTCAAAAATATTTGATAAAAACGGAAATCACAAAAAGGGGAACTTGTTTCAATGAAAAAAGGACTTTTAATAACAACACTAATAATGGTATGTTTTTCAACAATAGCAATAGCTTCAGATTTAGTTATTGATTCAAAAACACAAAGTTATAACGAAAAAGAAAATAAAATTAAAATTGAAGGCGATGTAAAAGTATCACTAGATGACATAAACATTGTTGGTGAAAAAGCAGACATTTCTGTTACAAAAAACAACAAACTAGATACTGCAACATTTTACGACAAACCTTATGCTTACCAAATAAAAAACAATAAAAAGCGTGAAGTTAAAGCCAACATTTTGAAAATGTCATTAATCACAAAGGTTGTGCGAGCAGAAGGCGACACTCAAACAATAATTACTGAAGGAAAAACGCCTATTGCGGTTATAACTGCAGATACACAAGAATACGACACAAAAACAAATGTTATGACGGCTCTTGGTGGCGTAATCATCAAATATCAAGAACTTGAAACCTTCTCAGACAAAGCCGTTATCAAAACAGATAATAAAGGTGATTTAAAGAAAATTGATTTATTCGGTAATGCAAAAGTTAAAGAAAAAGTTCACAACGCGGAAGCAGACCATTTTTCTTATGATACTGTAAAAGAAGAACTTTTTGCAGAAGGGAACACGATGTCGCATACCGAAATGGACGACGGAAAACCTTTAACAATCAAAGGACGCTACCAACAATACAGCAAAAAAGCAAATACCTTTACTGCTGGCGGAAATGTTCAAGTTTGGTTTGATGATTACTACGCAAAAGGTCCAAAATTATCAGTATTTCCTGATACAAAAACAAACAAATTTAACGAAATCTACTTTACTGGTCGTTCTTTAATTAATCAACAAGAAAAAACTATTTATGCAGACAAAATCAAACTTATGCTAAAACCAAAAGATTTTTACGCTGAAGGCAACACTAGAACAGTAATTAAAAATATTAAATCAAATTCAATAGAGGATAACAATTAATGTCAGAAAATCTTGATAAAGCGCTTGATTTATTCAAAAACAGACAGTACAAAGAAGCTATTGACGCATTTCAAGTTGTGTTAGAAAACGAAGACGAAAGCGCAGAAATTTTTAACAATATTGGCGTTTCTTATTCTAATTTAAACGATTACCAAAACGCCGAAAAATACTTAAAAAAAGCACTTGAATTAAATCCTAATCTTCCACAAATTTATTTAAACATGTCTGACGTTTATTATAGACAAAAAGAAATTGCATTTGCGATAGACTGCCTTAGAGCTGGAGAAATCGCACTTCCTGAAAACACAGTAATTCCGCACTATTTAGCAAGAATTCTAATGGAAGATGCTCAACAGGATTTGGCGATTGATGAACTAGATAAAATACTTGAATTAGAACCTGAAAACTATGATGCTTATTACGATTTAGCAAGAATTTATTTTGATATGGGCAACTGGGAAGCTGCAATTTCTAACTTTGAAAATATTTTAGAATTTAAAGATCAAAACGAACTTATCTATTTTTATTTAGCCGAAGCATACGAAGCAAATGACGAAATAGACAAAGCGATTTCAAACTATTTAAAATCAACGGCAGTAAACAACCATTTTCACCCAGCATTCAAAAAATTAGGCATGCTATTTATGGCTCGTGGCGATTTTGATGATGCGATTGAATATTTTGAAGATTATACAAAATTTGATATTCCTGATGAAGAAAAAGAGACAGTTCAAAAACTTATTGACAGAATAAAATGTCAGAAAGGTTTATAATGGACAAATTTTGGATTGGCTTATCAAGCGTTGAAGAACTAGGTAGCGCATTTATCCTTGCACTTTATAAACATTTCAATAATATTGAAAGAGCTTTTTGGGCAACTCAAAACGAATTATACCAAATTGAAGGAATAACAAAGAAAAAAGCCGACAAATTTTTGAATATTAGAGATAAACTTAATTTAGAAAAAATTTTATCTTATGTAACAAATAATGACATTGATTTTATAACTTATGAAAATCCAAAATACCCTAAAATGCTCAAAGAAATTGCAAATCCACCAGCAGTATTGTATGTAAAAGGCGATTTGACGTCTTGCAATCTTGAAAAAACAGTAGCTATCGTAGGATCAAGAAAAGCGTCATTCAATGGAAAAGAAGCATTAAAGGTAATCTTAAAAGGGCTTGCAAACACAGATATCTGTATTGTTTCAGGACTTGCAAGCGGAATAGACACAACTGCACATTATAATGCAATAGAAAATAATTTAAAAACAATAGGTGTCATCGCAAGTGGTTTCGATTTTGTTTACCCTGAAAGCAATCGTGAACTATATAAAATGATAGAAAATGGCGCAGGGGCAATATTAACGGAATATTATCCGACAATTGAGCCTCTAAAATTTCATTTTCCAGAACGAAATCGAATTGTTACTGGTTTAAGCTATGGGACATTGGTTGTAGAAGCAGCATTAAAAAGCGGGGCTTTAATTAGCGCAAACTTAACCCTAGACCAAAACAGAGAATTGATGTGCGTTCCAGGGTTAATCACAAATCCGAACACAAAAGGTATATACAATTTGCTAAAAAACGGCGCAACTCTTGTAACTGAAGGCGCTGACATATTGAATGCTTTAAACTGGGAAATAAAATTACCAGAACAACAAAAATTAATTTTTGATAATCTCACCGAAGATGAAAATAAAATTGTAAATACACTTGAAATTGAAGCTAAAGTCTTTGACAGTATTCAAAAAGAAACTGATTTAAAAACTGAAGATTTGTTGACATGCTTGACAACATTAGAGCTTAAAGGCATAATAAAACAGGTAGAAGGGGATAGGTATCAAAAGGCTTAACCATGGTAAAAACAGCAACAAAAGAGAAAAAATCAACAAAAAATAATGAAAAAGCACTAATAATAGTCGAATCACCTGCAAAATCTAAGACCATCAAAAAGATTTTAGGAGAGAACTACACGATTGAAGCCAGTTTTGGACATATAAGAGATTTTCCAAAAAATGTCTTAGGATTTGATGTAGCAAAAAATTTCGAACCAAGTTTTGTTGTTATACCTGAAAAGAAAAAGGTTGTTGACAAACTAAACGAAATAGCAAAAAAATGTGCGAAAGTTTATTTAGCTTCCGACCCCGATCGCGAAGGTGAAGCAATAGCCTGGCATGTTCGTCAAGTATTGAAAGTTGATGACGACAAAATTCAAAGAATAGAGTTTAACGAAATTACTCCAAAGGCGGTAAAACATGCCGTTGAAAACCCTCGACAAATTGATTTAGACAAGGTTAAAGCTCAACAAACACGTCAAATATTAGACAGACTTGTAGGTTACAAAATAAGTCCAGTATTATGGGAAAAGCTAAGAAATAACCACCTTTCAGCAGGTAGAGTTCAATCCGTAGCCTTGCGCATGATTTGTGAAAGAGAAGATGAAATTGAAGCCTTCAAGCCAGTTGAATATTGGACAATTTCAGCCGAATTATCAAAGGAAAAAGCTACATTTGAAGCTGAATTACAAAAATATAAAAACAAAAAAATAGAAATTACAAATGAAGACGACTCCAATAAAATTGTTGAATATCTAAATGATAAATCAACAGAATTTATTGTTGACAAAATTACAAACAGAGAAACGACTAGAAAACCTTCACCACCGTTTATAACCTCGACTCTACAACGTGAAGCATCTTCAAAACTAGGTTATGGCGTTGCCAAAACAATGCAAATTGCCCAAAAACTATACGAAGGTATTGATTTAGGTTCAGACGGCGCAGTTGGTCTTATCACGTATATGAGAACCGATTCTGTACGTATTTCTGACGATGCACAAGCCTCTGCAAAAGATTTTATTATTAACACTTACGGCGAAAAATATTATCCAGATACGCCAAATAACTACATAAAAGCGGGTAAAAAGAACGTACAAGACGCTCACGAAGCTATTAGACCGTCTTATCCTGAACGTACCCCGCAGAGTTTAAAATCACATCTTACAAACGAACAATATCGCTTGTACAAACTTATTTGGGACAGATTTATGTCCTCACAAATGCAAAACGCATCTATCTCGAATACTTCAATTGATATAAATGCTGGCGATTACACATTTAAAGCTGGAACAAGTTCTGTAATCTTTGACGGATTTTTAAAACTATATTCTGAAGATGAAGAAAGTGCAAAAAAATCTATTCCTGAAATGAAAAAAGGTGATGTACTAAAATGTAAAAAAATCAATCCAAAACAACATTTTACACAACCACCTCCAAGATATAGTGAAGCCTCATTGGTTAAAGCTCTTGAAGAACATGGTATTGGGCGTCCATCAACTTACGCGCCTATCATTACAAAAATTCAATCAAAAGGATACGTGGAAAAAATTGAAAAAGCTCTAGCACCAACTCTTTTGGGTAGAACTGTTTCAAAACAACTCGTAGAACACTTTAAAAATATTATGGATTATGAATTTACGGCTGGCATGGAAACAAAACTTGACGAAATTGCGGATAAAAAAGCAACTTCAGACAAAGTTTTAAAAGATTTCTATGAGCCATTTGTAAAAACAGTCGCAGACGCAAAACAGAACATGGAAAGAATTAGCATAGAAAGCGACATTACTTGTCCTAATTGTGGCAAAAAAATGGTCGTTCGTACAAGCAGATTTGGTTCACAATTTTTAGGTTGTTCGGGATATCCTGAATGCAAAACAATGATGCCACTAAACGCAAAACCAGAAGATACTGCAGAGCCAGAAGTTTGCGAAGAAAAATGTGAAAAATGCGGTTCTGATATGATTTACAAAATCGGACCTTATGGAAAATACATTGAATGCACAGAATGCAAAAACCGCAAAAGAATTGTTGTTTCAACTGGTGTAACCTGTCCAAAATGCGGAGAAGGTGAAATAGTTCAACGAAAATCAAAATATGGCAAAATTTTCTACGGTTGCAATAAATATCCAGACTGCGATTTCGTGCTTTGGAACGAACCGACAGGAGAAAAATGCCCTGATTGTGGTTCATTGCTTGTTAAAAAAGTTCTAAAAAAAGGAACATTCCTAGAGTGTTCATCAAAAACGTGCAAATATTCAAAGGAGGTTGAAGAAAATGTATAAACTTGGATTAATCGGATACCCCTTAGGACATTCGCTTTCAGCTGTAATTCAAAAAGCGGGTTTTGAGTCAATTGGCGAAGACGGAACTTATGAAATTATGGAAACACCGCCAGATACATTAATTGAACGCATAAAATTTCTTAGAATAAATAATTATAACGGATTTAATGTAACAATACCTTTAAAAGTACCTATTTCATTATTTTTGAACGAGTTTGATGAAACTGCGAACCTTGCGGGGTGTGCAAATACAGTAAAAATTTTACCAGACAAAAGCTTTAAAGGCTATAACACAGACATTTATGGTTTTTGGGCAGCTTTACCTAAGAATGCAGACTTAAATGGTAAAAAAGCAGGTATTTTGGGCACAGGCGGAGCTTCAAGAGCCGCAACAGTTGGACTTATTCAGGCAGGAATAAAAGAAATTAATTATTTTTCAAGAAACATTATAAATGCGTCAGAAATGATAAATTCAATGCGCCACTCATTCCCTGAAATTAAATTTAACAGTTATCAAATACAAGTGATTAGGGATTTATCTGAACTTGCGATTTTAGTAAATTGTACACCGATTGGAATGCGCGGAAATTCAATGGATCAAATGCCAATTTCAATACTTGATTTAGAAAAATTGGATAAAAGTGCGATAGTTTATGACGTTATTTATAATCCAACAAAAACACTTTTGCTACAAAACGCAGAAAAATTAGGTTTAAAAACAGTTAACGGACTGGATATGTTAATTTATCAAGGCGCAAAAGCACTAGAAATTTGGACAGACAAAAAACCAGACACGCAAACAATGAAAATAGCTGCACTAGAAGCTCTATAAATTACTTACAACTTGTCTTAGTATCCCAATTTAATTCATCAAGACATTTTAAGTAATCCATATTACCATTTCTGATTATCCAAGCAGTTGCGTAATTACCCAGATAACCCGTAACTTCATATTTACCTTCATAAAAAATATCTCCATCAGCCTCATAGGGATATGAAGGAACAATTTGGTTA
Source organism: uncultured Candidatus Melainabacteria bacterium (assembly GCA_934699705.1). Taxonomy (GTDB): domain Bacteria; phylum Cyanobacteriota; class Vampirovibrionia; order Gastranaerophilales; family Gastranaerophilaceae; genus UBA6984. Next base: position 968 of record CAKUXD010000027.1, on the reverse strand, counting down.
GAAGGTTTATATAGACTATCCGTCTCCATATAAAAATCAAAAATATCGTTTCCGTATTGATTTTTACCCTTGTTTGGTCCGTCGATATCTACTCGAATTCTAAATGCAAGAGGCCAAACAATAAACTGAACAGATGTCCCATCAGCTAAAATAACTCTATAACCAAATTCATCATAACTCTGATCAAATTTCTCACCATCTAAGTCTGTCGGGACTGATGATGAAAAACAACCAGTGCCATCTAATCCACAATTCTTTGATACCTTCATAAATTCTGTTATACGTTGACCAAATCGAGTTACTTTTTCTTCATCTGTGCTTAACCCATTAAGCCACGTATCATAAGGTCCATAAACTGCTGTTGCACGACCGAAAGCGTCTTCTAGGTTTGAATAAACTTTTTTTACTTTTGCAACTTTTTCTCTATCGCCTGTGGATTGGTTTAAGTTCGGAATAGTCAACGCCGCAACTACGCCGATAATGCCCATTACAACAAGGGTTTCGGCGAGAGTGAAAGCGATAGCTTTTACTAATGAGTTGTGAGTAGTGAGTGGTGAGTCGACTTTATTATCTTTGCGAATGACAACGCTAGTGAAATGAGCAACTTGTCTGAGTGAAACAATAATCCAAGACAGTGGTGAGTCGACTTTATTGCCATTTGTTTGTTTATTATTTGTCAGTTCACTATTCACAAGCGACAATTCACAACATTTCTTTTTTATGCTCTCAAAAAATCTTTTTATAAAATCTGGGAAAGTAGCGTTACAGCTAGTTTTACTTCCACCACGAGATTGTAATTCAGTATTCACAATATTCTTCATACCTTTTTCCTTATTTTTTACCAGTATAAACTATTTTTTATTGTATTTCAAGTATTTTGTAAAAAAAAAATTATATTTGAAAGAACTGTTGTTAAAATAGGGTTTACAGATTTGTGAACATACACTGCCGAGCAAAAAAAAAGCCAC
>CAKUXD010000026.1 GCA_934699705.1 uncultured Candidatus Melainabacteria bacterium | reverse complement strand
TTGTCTCCTATGATAATTTTATTTATAGCATATAAATAAGAATAGACAATGAATTCTAGATAAAAAATGCATCTTGCTTTTTTAATCTTATGTTTTATTATATAGATTAAATAACTTGAGAAATACCAAGTGTATATTACAGTAACAAAAGTAAATATTTAAATTCTAAATTTTAAGTAGTTAACATTCGTTTATTACTGCAAATTATAATTAATCATTAGATTAAAGAGGTTCATATGCAAGAAGAAAATACAGTAATAAATTGTCATTGCAGAGATTGTGACAATAAAATTAAGTTTTTCTGTAATATCACATACCGTCAAGGGACTGAATTTATTTTAAGTGTTTTAACAACAAATATTGTCACTTAAATAGTAATATAAAAATACCAAAAGGATTTAAGGATAAAAAATATGTTGGTGAAATTAATGACTACATAGATAATAAATACGCAATTTTTTACTTTTTTATAAGATATCAAATAATAAAAAACACGTCGAACTGTACGCAAAAAATATAGTCAAATATGGTAGAACTAAGACGCAAATTTTACCTTTAAAAATTTCAGAAAAGGAATATAATAATTTAGATAAAATTTTTAAGTGTTGTTATGATAATTATGTAGAATCTGAAAAACAAATTGCATATAGAGAAGAATTAAAAAACAAAAAATCTAATACGTAATAAGATAAAATTGAGGTTTTAATGGGTACGGCAAAAGAGCATTTAATTGAAATTGAAACAAGGGGCTTTAATGATATTAGTAAATATATCTGTGCTGATTATGTTGAAGACAAATTTTTAAAGAAATGGATTATTGACAATTCAACGGAAACTGAAACTTGTGATTACTGTGGAGAAGAAAAACATGTAGTTTTAATGACTGATTTGATGGATGAAGTTATAATGCCCACTTTCAGGCAATATTATGATTATGCCGTTGCTCAATTAGGTTGGAATAGTAGGGAAGGTGGTTATCAAGGAACTATTTATGATAATGATGAAGTAGTAGTCTATGACTTTGGAACTTATATATCAAATAATGATGATGTTCTTTCAGACATTAAAAATTCTATAGCTGATGAACCTTGGTGTAAAAAAAATCCTTATGGTTTTACGGAAAGAGAAAGAAACGAATATTCTTGGAAGTCCTTTTCTAATCTTGTAAAAGATTCTAATAGATATTTTTTTGGAAATCAAATTACAGATACTTACAGTGATACTTTATCTCCAATGGATATTTTATTTAAAATTGCGAATGAAGTAAAAAAATTAGGTTTAGTAAAAATAACAAAGACAAATACTATTTTTTTTAGAGCTCGCTTGTATACAGAAAAGGATGAAAAAATTTATGATAGTGAATATTTAGGTTCGCCACCAAGAGAATTAGCAAAAAATGGAAGAATGAATGCTTGTGGAATTTCTTGTTTTTATGCTTCTGATGATAAAGAAATATCTAAAAAAGAAATTCTTAATGAAGACTTCAAACCAAATGAAGAACTTGTCATTGCTAAGTTTAAGAATTTAAGGGATTTAAAAATTTTAGACCTGACAGCGATTTCAAGACTTAATATGCCAAGCATATTTGATTTAGAAAATTATGATAACAGAGAAACAATTCTATTTCTAAGAGCCTTAAATAAAGATTTAATTCGACCAATTGAAAATATGCAAGATATTGAATATGTGCCAACACAAATTTTTGCTGAATACTTTAAGCTTGAAGAAAAACTAGATGGTATAAAGTATAATAGTTCTAAAGATAATAATGGAATTTGCTATGTATTATTTTTTAACAATGAACAATGTATTGATGATGTTTCAAAAGAATTATGGCAAGACCGTTGTGTTTTGAAATTAATGGGCTATGAAATAATAAATAAAAATTAATAATTATTGTATATTTTCCAACAATTAGATACTATAAAGTAAGAAATAAATTACATAACTTAATAAAAAACTATAAACAAAATGAATGTTATAACTATGTTAGCAGATTAATAAAAATTTTAAGTAACAATATATTCACCCACACCAAATTCATAAAATAATAAAATCCTTAGATATTAGTTATATTTATTTTGTGGGCAATAATTAAAGAAAAACAATAAAAAATAGGAGATAAATTTAGTATGAACAAGCAAGAAATCCTAACAATTAAAGAAAATTTTATAAATCTATTAAATCAAAATTTAAATGAAGAAGTCTATCAAAAATTTTTAGAAGAACATACCCAATTTATACCTACGAAAACTTTTGAATTAAATCATGGTGTTCATTGTGGTATCATTCTAAGGAAATTGTGTATTGGTCCTCAATATATTTCTGATTTCTTTTTTATTACTAAAAGTTCTGCCGAATGGAGATTAGTGTTTATTGAACTAGAAAAGCCAAGTTCAAAATTTTTCAACAAAGATGCAACAATATCAACTGATTTAAATAAAGGAATTTCACAAGTAAAACAATGGATGACTTATTTAGAAGATCCAAATAATCTTGCTGCATTCATAAATCAACCCGCTGTAAACAAATTGTTATCAACACACCCAGGATTCGCAAACAATCCAAAACGTTGTTATTATATTTTGGTTACTGGTAGAAGAGATGATATAAAAAATAGAAACTTGTTGTCACAATATACACACCATAATTTTTACATTATGACTTATGATTCATTATATGAAGCAATACCACGTGTTTTAGAATGTTATTTAGGTTATGCAAGAGGGCAGGATATTATTGTTAATAATGAACATATGATAGATTTCAATACAACATTATTTACATATCCTGCAAATTGTGAAAACATTCGAATAAAGCAAACTTTTTATAATGATTTAGTAGAATATTGTGGTGATAAAACAGAGGGGTTCTTTGCTAAATTAGAAGATAATACTCGTGAAAAATTGCAACAATTAAAAGAAAATATTATTAAATAAGGAAATTAATTATGAAATCATTTTTAAATAAAAAAGGAAGTTTTTTTGACAAAATAACAATAAAAATAATAACAATGGAGTTCTTGAAAATGTATCTATACTGGTTATCATTATTCTTATTATTAGGTATTATAGGTTATTGTTTTGTAGAATACAATACAAATACTTTGATAACAATTATTATAGTGCCATTAATACTTTCAATCTTTGTCTCTTTAATATTTCTATTTATAAATATATTAATAAATAGAATTCGTTGGGCATACAAAAGATCAAGTATTTATAGAGATTTATTAGAAATATTTAGTATAATTATAGTATCTATGCACAGAGATTTTGGTAATAAAATCGAAGATCCATTATTTCGTGGATATTTGAGTTTAAACGATGCGGATAAAAGATTGTCAGAATTATATAATTTTGCAAAAGAAAGAAACCAATTTGTAACGAATAACTATTATTTACATAATTTAAAGCAATTGATTAATCAATTGAGCAATGAATATTTTTCAATTATGACAACTTCATGTACAGATTCGGATCTTGTCTTTGTATATTCAGTGCTTGTAACAAATTGTATTAAATATAAAAATGATATAGCTCAATTAAACAATAAAACTTTTCGAAATGTCGCACTTCAAGACGCATATCTACAAGTACTAAACATTACACAAGAAATCTCAGTAATTTATAATAAGATATATTCAATTGTCATAAAAGAAACAGGAGGTAAGATGGAAGAAAAATCTTATGGTGTCAACTATTACAAAGAGAAAGTATTTGGAGATATAAATGATAATTCGGAAAAACAAATCGAAAAGAATGCATTAGAACAAGCTTGGAAAACAAGAGATTTTGAAATTAACTTATATTGGAAGCGAGCAGGATATTTTTGGGCTTTTAATACAACCATTGCAGTTGCCTTTTATAAGGTTGCTACAAATAAAGCTCTTATATATAACAATGAAATAGCAATCATTCTTTTAATATTAGGAGTTATATGTTCAATTGCTTGGTTTTTCTCTAATATTGCATCTAAATATTGGCAGGAAAATTGGGAGAATCATATAAATCTGCTAGAAGATTCCGAATGTGGTAGATTATATAAAACAACGATGTCATATTATAAAAATCCATTTAAACCATCAGTATCGAGATTAAACTTAAAAATAAGTTTCTGCATAATACTTGCTTGGTTGATAACTGCAATATTATTTATGGTAGAGTACAACAAATATCACCCCTATATAACTTTGATTATATTAATAATTGCATTGCTTATTTTAGTTTTCTTTTGTTGGGGAGAATTACGTCAGTCCCCAAAAGAGATTTTCAATGTATTTGAGCTATTATTTGATAACAAAGATTATAAAAAATCATACATAAACTCTAGAACTGTGGATGATAAAACAATTATAGATGAATAATTCTTTTAATGAATGATATTGGTGATATTGGATTTAAACCCATATCATTCATTAAAAATCTCTAAAATAAAAGTTGTAATATATTATTTATCAATATTATTATATTATATACTATATTTTATTTTAATTTTTGTGAAAATCATTCTAATTTTTTGATTAACAATAATAATTATTGTTATAGTTTTCATATTTAAATGTTACTTTTTCCCATTTCAAATCTGATTCTTCATTATAATTATTAAATATTCTTGTATCCCCATTGGCACCTTTAGTATATTTATACCCAGCTGTTTTATTTGTTAAGAAAAAGAGAAATATTTTACGTTTATAAAGAATTTTTAGCACGCATTAATTTACAATAATAATTCTTTATAAATTTTTAAAACTGAATTTTATTAAGGCTTTCATTTTTACCATTTCTTATAAATATCATCAAAACGTTTGTTATTTCAATAAGAACGATATTTTGAATGCATTTAAATATTCTTAAACGTACTTAGAATCTTTATCTATAAGTATTTTAGCTTGTTCGATTCGTTTAATGATTTTTATGTTTTCTTACAGTATTTCTTTGCAATTACATAGTAATTATATAATGGGCATTGTTTTATTTAATATGAAAGCTTGAAATAGTTCCTTTGAAACCACATTCCAATAAAGTATCTGAAAAATATTTTCGCTTAAACTCATCGTCATAGTCATTTATAAAAAAGCTAATATTGTTAGTATTAATGATTCTGCAAATTTCTTTCAAATAATATTTATCCGCTTTGGAAAAAGAAAAGCCATAAGAATAAATATCTAATGTAGAGTTGCAAGCAATAACACTCAATTCATAAAAAAAACAGTTATGCTTATTGAATGCTTCCATTGTATTTTTTCTCAAATCAAAAAATAACCTTTTCAATGAAGACTCAGCACCAAACCAATATCTTTCATATTCTTCACTAGGACAATAGCTTTCACCATGCCCACAATAGATTTTATCATTTACTGTTCCATGAATATGACAAACCTTTTTAATATTATATAAGTCTTGAAGAGTGTTTGTATAATTAAAATTCAAAAATAAATCATTCTGCGGACTAATTAGCTCCATAAATTCTCTTTTGGGGGTTGTTGCTATTTTTATTGTTTTAACCCACTCTTGAAAATAATTGTTAATTTGGGAAATTGCACCACAAAGTTGCTTTGATAAATCTTGGTTTCTGCAATATGTATCTCTTATATAATTATCATCTTCCGGATTGTACTCTCCGTAATCATCTAAAAAATAAGAATATTGTAAACATCCTAAAGAGTCTTCCACCTCATTCCAATCAACACCCTCTGTGTCATCTAGAACCTTCAATATACTTTTAACAACATCAACGTCATTATATTGTTCATCCCCATCAGGCATTAATATTGCTTGAGGGACATCACAAAATGTATATGGGATATATTTCCCATTCAAATATTTGTCTATAAGAAATTGCCTAAAATCAGAATATTTTGTTTTCATTCCATGGGCTAAATCAAATCCATTACCAATAATAAATAACTTTGCCATAATAACTATCCCTACATTTTAGCCATATGTTAATTTTATGATTTGTTATACAACATAATGTCAGAAGGAAGATACTCTGCATACTTTTTCTGTAACAAATTAAGCCCTTCATTATTAGAAATCATTTTTAAATCTAATTTATCTTTAAGGTACTGTAATCGGGCTTTTGCTTCATTTATTACTGTAGACCATTTTTTTATATGAATATCAAAATATTTCCCTTGCTGTATATGCCCATATATTCTACCTTCTTGTTGTGCCTTTTCTTCGGCATAATCGTTAAAATCATTTACTAATAGCATAAACGTCCAATGATTTTTAGACTTATCAAATCGTGTATCTGTAGCAACTGCATATGCGTACTTCTCAATCTGCTCAATTTCTTTCGCTCCTGCGACTACAGAAGGTCTTTTTAATTCTATTACAAGGTTTTCAAAACAGCCCGCTTTCCCCTGTGGAATTTGTTTACCAAGACACATATCTGGGATAAGGCTTTTTAATCTCTCTACATTATTTTCATACAAAATTTGTGCAACTTTTTCTAAACACTCATGATTTTCAATATAATTTTCTACCTGTTCTGCAACTGTAACATATGATTCAGCTCCAAATAATTTTTTAATAGCATCATAAGCTTCTTTATCTTCATCTTTTTTTGCCATTTTTAAAGTATCTAAGATACTTTCGCCATCTTTATTTTTTATGTTATTAATTATAAAATTCGGCAACGAATTTACAGAACACCTGTATATAAATAACAATTTGTTTACAAATTCCGTATTTTCAAAAATTATTTTAAAATATTTTGCAAAGTTTTGAGTATGTTGATTATTCACAAAGGCTAGTAGTTCTTTAAAAAAGGATAATTTTTTGTTTGTTTCCTTTTTTGTAAGACTATCAAGAACTTTATATTCATTAGCTGATATATAATCAAAAAAATCTTTATATACTTTATTGTTATTTTCAATTTCGACTAAATTATTTCGTTCAAAAGAGGAGATATGCTCTTTTAGAATATTTAAAAGTGAGTTATCACTATGCCCTAAATGATAATCATCTCCAAATATCCAAGTTTCATTTTCAATAATTTTATGTAAATTCTGTCTTTCTAATAGTATTTTTTTTATGTCTTTATCAAACAAAATAGTTTCAAGTCCTTCTAATATTGTAAGTCTGTTTGAAACTTCATTCATTGTATCAATCATACTTGAAAGTGTTGTTTTTTCTAATAATTCACATAAATTTTCTATTTTCTCATCAGGGAGTTCTATAACTTCTTTTAATATTTTTTTACGTTTTGTTGGAGTTTCTTCAAGAGCCTCTTTTACTAAATGCAATGTAATTTTAGTGTTTTCATTTAAAAGTTTTGGAATATTCTCTTTTATTTCAACTGCTAAAATATCAAAAACTTGCCTTTTTGCCTTATCAACTGTATTTGTAGGTTCGGAATCAAACGGGTATTCTTTGTTTCGTTTTAAATCGTTTATAAAATCTTGAGAATATTCTAACTTTCTATTGCGTATATATTCCTTTGCAAATTCCTGAGCTTTACGTGTAATTTCTTTAATTTCCTCTTGCAAACCAAGCTCAAACTCTACATTTAAATCATTGATTTTATGTAATTCTTCTATATAATCAGATAAAATATATACCGAGATTGGATATGGCGTACGAACTCCGATAGAAGATTTTTTATCAAAAGTAATACCTGAACTATTACAATAGTAAATTTGTTTATGCACACTTTTATCTCTATTTATTTGCCATTCAAGAATTCTAACTTTGAACTCTTGGGCACCATTTCTGGTATCAATAATAAAATCTTTTTCTTTTTGATTTTTAATATTAGCTTTTAAATCTAATTCACGTTCGTTTATAAAAATTTTAAAGTTAGGGTATTTTAAACTATATGACGCCAAATCTGCAATAATTTGCTCTTTATCCTCTTCACTTTTTAAAAATTTTGTTTTAGGAATAATATTATGTATAACAATTTTCACACCAGTAATAATATTTGTTTCTTGAACTTCTTGAGGTTCATCATCAATATCAAAACCATTTAAATCATTGCTATCTAACGTTATTTTAAATTTATAATACTTATTTAGAGTTTCATCATAATAAGTACTATAAAAATCAATTAATGTACCAATAGATAACGCTTTGTATCTTCCTTTTCCTTCACTTCCATGATAATCTCTACCAGTAGGCGATTTTAATTCAAACTTTTTATGAGAGCCACCTAATTTATTAAACTCTTCTTCTGCACGCTTAAGAGACATTCCAATTCCATTATCTGAAATAGTAATATCAACAAGAGATTGAATAGCATCCACTGAATAATTGATACTAATTTTAGTAGCATCAGCATCCAAGCTATTCCATAACAGTTCTAATAAACCTTCTATTGGTTTACATCTCGTTAATTTATATACAAAATCATTAGCTGTTCCAAGAGTTCTTCTTGTCATAAATTACCCTCACTAGATTATTATAGAGCATCAAAACAAAAAAACATTAGTTGATAAATATATATTTACAAAATATTAAGTTAAAAAATATTGCTATCTAAATTCTTTTTTGAAGGATTAACTCATGAAAGAAAGTATATTTATAAACATAGGAGCTAATAATCATTCAAGATATAAGGTTAAAGGATTTTGTACCTAGTTTTTTACATTATACATTATTAAATCCAAGTTTTCAATAATGTATAATATTATAAGCAATTTACAAGAAATTTTTATTATCTAAATTTTAAATTTCACAAAATAATCAAACCAAGTGTTACAAGAAATCATTTCAGGTGTTCTTTTACATTAGTTTTGTTATTACAGAAACAGGCGGTTTGCTTATGCAAACCGCCTGTTATCTTTGATATTACCTAATTTAGTTTATTTACAAGATTTTCAAATTCAGGGAACGAAATATCAACCCATTGAAATTCATTGATTTTTACAGGGTTTTCTGAAATCAATCCCGCAACATACATGCTCATGGCTAATCTATGGTCATGGTATATATCTAATTCACAATCACCTTTTAATTCCTTTTTGCCATTTATAATCATACCATCAGAAGTTTCATCAATATCTGCGCCAAATTTACGCAATTCGTTTACTACCGCTGAGATTCTATCAGATTCTTTATTTCTCAAATCCTGAGCATCTTTTATAACAGTTGTTCCCTCTGCCTGCGTTGCTAATACTGCAATAACTGGAATTTCATCAATAAGCCTTGGGATTAAGCTTCCTGAAATTTCACAAGCATGTAAATCTGAAGTCCTAACTCTTAAATCTCCAACTTCTTCGCCTGAAACAACTTTTTTATCAAGAATTTCAACGTTGCCACCCATCATTTCAACTACATCTAAAATTCCTGTACGAGTAGGGTTTAAGCCAACATTTTTAATTATAAAATCAGAATTAGGCACAATTAAACCAGCAACAATAAAGAAGGTTGCTGAAGAAATATCCCCACAAATTGAAATGTCATGGGCGGTTAAATTTGAACGTTTAATAGTAGTTTCTGCACCATTACATTGAATATCCGCACCCAAATATTTAAGCATGCGTTCCGTATGGTCGCGAGAAATATAAGGTTCCGTATAAATAGTTTCACCGTCAGCATTCATTCCGGCAAGTAAAACACACGATTTAACCTGTGCTGACGCTAATTTTGAATTGTATTCAATACCATGTAAATTTTGTCCATAAATTTTTAATGGAGCTTTAAATTCATTTGACACAATTTTTGCACCCATTAAGGATAAAGGTTCTATAACACGTTTCATAGGTCTTTTTGATAAACTTTCATCACCAAATAAAACCGAATTAAAATTTTGTCCAGCTAAAATTCCCGACACTAAACGCATTGTTGTACCTGAATTTCCGCAATTCAAGTCTTTTTGCGGTGTTTTTAACTTTCCGATTGCAGATATAATCAAATCCTGCTCTGACAAAAATTCATACTCAATACCTAATTGAGAAAAGACCTTCAGGGTTGAATGACAATCTGCCCCCTTTGAAAAGTTTGTTATTTTTGTTTTGCCGACTGCAAGCGAGGCAAACATAACCGCTCTGTGAGAAATTGATTTATCAGAAGGGATAACGATTTCGCCCTTCAAACCCGATGTAATTTTGCTAACAATTTTATCCATACACAAATTTTAACATAAACCAAATAGAGGATAAATTAGCAAAAGGCCTAAAGATATTTTTTTGACGTGCGATATAAAAGTCATAAGAAAACCGAAAGGTTTACTTACCTCCTCCCCAAGTCTAGTAGCCGCCGATTAGGTGGCTTTTTTTTATAAAAATTGATAATCGTTTGAGTTGATTTTTATAATCATAGCTCTTAATATCATGTAAAAAAGAAAAATAACAGGCTTAAAAATTTTCATTCAGCGCACTTTATAATCAAACGTACATTTCTTGTAGTTGAGCAATTGTATTACTATAAATTTTTGAATAATAATCGTTTGCAACAGTGTAAATATGCTCTATTTTTGACAATAATTTTATGTGCGCAATAATTTTATTTAATTCTTCAAAATTTGTCGCTACGTAAACTCTAGGACACCCTAAAACCTTAATTAAACTTACTTTTGAAAAGGTATATTTCATCTGTTCTAAATCGTTTTCAAACAAAATAATCTGCCCTTGCGAGTTATCTCTAAAAAACGTAAGCAAATGACCTAATTCCAATCCACAAATTATATATATATTGTCCTTTGATTGAGGAACAGCCTCAAAGACATTAATATTTTCTTCAATCGGGTTATATTTATCATTCAAAGCTATTCCATTTTTCATCAAAATAGGATAACCTTTTTCTGAACTAGCAATTTTAAAATCAGAAACAATATCTATTTTTTCAAGTCTTTCTTCTATATCTGGTATAATTTTTCTTAAAAAAATAGTATTCTGATTTAAGTAATATTCATCGCAATTCATAACTAACCAATAACCGAGCTTGAATCATTATAAACAAATTTTTCATATTCAGAAACAGTCATAGGTTTTGCATACAAGAAGCCCTGCGCAATATCACAACCAGCATTTTTTAAAGTTTCAGCTTGTTGTTGAGTTTCAATACCTTCACAAACAACCGTTGCTTTTAAGTCTTTTGCCATGTGGATTACGTGATTTAAAACAATAAATCCTCGTTCTGTACAAGTAGCCTCATTAATAAAGCCTCTATCAAGTTTCAATATGTTTACAGGAAGTTTTCTTAACATATTTAATGACGAATAGCCCATTCCAAAATCGTCCATCGCAATTGTAAATCCAAGTTCTTGAAGTCTTACAAGAGTTGAATTTACGGCACCTTCATTATCTAAAAATGCACTTTCAGTCAATTCAAGTTCGAAATATTTTTGAGGGATATTATATTTTTGAACTAAATTTTGAATAACCTCAACTAAATCCTCATATTTAAAGTGAATTCTTGATAAGTTTACAGAGATTGGCAAAGGTTCTTTGCCTTCATCAATCCAGCGTCTTATAGTTTTGCAGGCTTCTTCCCAGATATATTTATCAACATCTATAACAAAACCATTTCTTTCAAATAGCGGAATAAATTTGTATGGCGGGATTAAGCCTTTTTTAGGGTGATTCCATCTTACTAAAGCTTCTGAACCACAAGGTTTCATTGTATCCATACTAATTTTTGGTTGTAAATACATTTCAAATTGATGAGTTTCTAATGCGTGCTTCATCTCGTCTTCAATTTCTTTATCAGCAAGTAAAGCCTTACTCAAGCTTTCATCAAAGAACGCGTATTTATCACCTGCCATACCTTTAATCGTACGTTTTGCAATGTTTGCTCTGTCGCACATTGTATTAATAGCAACAGATTTATCTGTAATCTTGAAGATACCAAACGAAGGAACTAATTTAACATTCAATTTATATTCTTCTAATTCGTGGGTAATATCATTCACAAAATTTATTAATTCCTCGTCTTGCTTATATTTAAGCATAATTGCGAAATTATCATCGTTCATTCTTGCGTAAATACCGTTATCTGCAACTGCTTTTGAAATAATTTTTGCAGTATCGCGTAAAACTTTATCGCCTTTTTTCATATTATAAACTTCATTGATAATCTTAAAACCATCAATATCCATCAATATTACAGCCAAATTTTCATCTGGAGCTAATTTTTTCAGCAGAATTTTTTCAGACTCCAAATAGAAACTTGTTTTGTTCAAACTCTTTGTAACATCATCTTGCAACGCCATATCCATAATCATATTGTTAGAACGTTGTCTTACAGAAATGTTATATCTTATACCTAGAATTACAACCAAATTAATCACAATAAAGAACATTACTGCATATTTTAAAACAGTATTTGAATTGTGGCTTATTGCACTAAAAGGTAAAATCGCAAGAATTTTCCAATTGTTATAACCAATTGGAACAAACGCTGCAACTTTTCTTACACCGTTTTCGTCAGTAAACCAATAGCTAAATGGATCTTTTGCTGCGATAGCTTTTTTTCTAACTTCATCTGAAGCTTCGGTAGTTTCAAAAATAGTAGATTTAATCAAATTTCTAGAATTATTATCTCTTAAAATAATATGCCCAGTTTCATCTAAAATATGAACTACTGCTTCGTCATTAAAAGCAGTAATATCAATTGCATTTGTATAATCATAAGCTCCATGCGCACCAGTTAAAACTGCAATTGGCTTATCATTTTTCACAATAGGAACGGCATACAAGACAATTAATCTGTCATTATCATAAAAACAATTAATAAAGTTTACAAACTTTTTACCCTGCATTGCCTCTTGGAAATATTTAAAGCCTTTAACATTAATTGCAGGCGCAAAACCTAATTTTGCATCATAAATAATTGCCTCTCCATTTGGATAAACAATACCCATAGAATAAAATCTTGTATTTTTAATTGCGGTCGTCAAACCTTTTCTAACATAAGATTTATCTAAATATTTAGGTTCATTTTCTAAAATATGAGCATATAAATTAAGTGTTTGAAAATCACCATTAATTAAGATATTAGCTGCAATAGCACTTTGCTTTGCAACCTCTGTAATATGACCTTCAATTTCTAAACGTTCATTTTTTAACAGGAGTTGTAAAAAAATTACACACATCACCAATAGTGCAGAAACAAGCAAAACTACACCTGCAATAACTTTTACACGTTGCTTATTACTAGCTTCTATTTTTGAAACAATGTTCATTGATGACACAAAATTACTCCGTTTCCTCTATTTGAATTATAAACGCCTCTAACTGTTTTTGCAAGGACTGAACATCTTCATTGTTACAAATAATAAAGTCTGCGTTGTTTTCTTTTTCCTCTTGTGGAATTTGCGCGTCAATTCTTGCTTGTGCTTCTTTTTTTGATAAACTATTTCGTTTCATTAAACGCTCTAAACGAATTTTATCATCTGCTTTGATAAAAAGAATTTTATCAAATAAATCAAACCAACCAACTTCGAAAAGTAGTGGGATTGAAATAAATACAATTTTTTTGTCTGAATTTTCTGTAAATATTTCAGAAATTTTTTCTTTTAATTTTGGATAAATTACATTTTCTAGTTTTTTTCGCAAATTTTCATCAAAAAATACTAAATTTCCAAGTTTTTTACGTGAAATTTCTCCATTTTCTAAAATATCAAAATTTTCAAAAAGTTTTTTAACTTTTTCCGCCGAATTTTCTAAAATTTCGTGAGAAAGAATATCCGTATCAAAAACAGAAAACCCTTTTTCTCTCAAAAAGTTCTCTACCGTTGATTTTCCAGAAGCAATATTTCCAACAATCGCAATTTTAAGCATTCTTACTCGCAATCTTGTTCAAATATGTTTTTAATTCTTTTATTTGTTTTGGCTTAATTGGTTTAAATTCGCCCTTTTTAAGCCCTTCTAAATTGATTGTTGCGTGCTGAACACGTTTTAAGGATTGGACTTCAAACCCTAAATAATCAAACATTTTTCGGATTTGTCTGTTTAAACCTTGATATAAAACAACTTCCATTAGAGTAGTTTTATTTGAAATTTCTAAAACTCCAACTTCAGCATAAGCCTTTTTATTTGGTTCGATTTCAATACCAGACGCCATTTGGTCAATATGATTTTGATTAATTCTTCCGTCAATTCTAACCACATAAACTTTTGGAACTTTAACAGATGGGTGAGTTAGTTCATTAATTAAATCACCGTCATTTGTCATAATTAATAAGCCAGTTGAATCTTTATCCAAGCGCCCTACTGGATTTAGTTTTTGCATATTTTCTGGCAAAATGTCGTAAATTGTTTTTCTGCCTTTTTCATCGTCAGAGGTCGTAATATAGCCCGCAGGTTTATAAAATCGGTAATACTCAAGTTTTTTGGGGTGAATTAACTTTCCGTCAATAAAGACTTTGTCTTTTTCATTAACCAAAAAACCTAATTCTGTAACCTTTTTACCGTTTACATTAACTTTTCCCTGCTCTATCAACTTATCTGCATCTCTGCGTGAACAAATTCCTGCAGACGCAATATACTTATTCAAACGTGTTTTAGTCATCATTTATCCTTAATTTGATAATAAAATCTACTAAATCCTGAGGCAAATCCCTGTAAATTTTACCGTCATTTGTTGTTGCAACAACTTTTACCAGAGCTTCGACGTGAAGTTTCATATCTTTAGCATTATAAACTCTTTGTAAAAAACTCATAGAAATTCTCGAAGTTTCTTTTAATTCCGTTGTGATAAGAACTTCTTCTTCTAATTTTGCAGGAGATTTGTAACGAACATTCAAATCAACCACAGGGAGCGTAATATTTGCATCATACAATTTAGTCAGAGAATATCCAGCTTTTTCACAAAGCTCAATTCTGCCCATTTCTAACCATCTCAAATAAGAACCATGCCATACAACGCCATAAGCATCTGTATCTGAATAAAAAACTTTTTGTTTAAACTCGTGTTTCATTGTATAAAAATCTTATCATAAATTACCGACCATGACAATTTAAACTAGCAAAGAATAGTGCATATAATTTAGAAAAAGAAAGGAGAATTTTATGAAATACAGATGTGTACCATGTGGTTGGATTTACGACGAAGAAGAAGAAGGTGTAAAATTTGAAGATTTACCACCTGATTTTATTTGCCCAGCTTGTGGCGCAAGCAAAGAAGCATTTGAAAAAGTCGAATAGTAAGTAAATATTTTGTAACATTTTTGGACAATACTAGCAATTAAATTTTTCACAAGGCTTTAATAAGTATCTAAGAAATAAGGAATTATCATGAATTTAAACGTAATTAACGCAAATGTTAAAGCTCCAGCTACAAATTTCGGTTGCAATAATTCAAATTGCAATTGTTCTGCTGGTATTGTAGCAACACAACAACCGCCAAAAGACACTTTGGAAATTTCTAAAGATTGCGCTGAAAAAACAGTAAGCTTTGGCAAGAAAGTTTTGAATGCAGGTAAAAAAGCAGTAAATTACTTAAAAACACATAAAAAACAAGTTGCAGTTTGTGCAAGAGCAGCGCTTGATGGCATTTTAACAGGTTGCACAGTATTAGGTGCTAATGAACTTATTAAAAAGACCGGAAGCACCGCTACAAACGGGATTGCTGGTAAGTTAGCAGCAGGCGCAGCCGTTATTGTTACTGCAGGCAAAATCGTTCAAAACAGAAACGCTTTTATGGAAAAACAAGCAGAAAAAAAATAATAGAACAAACATTAAATAAATAATGGTTATTAAGAGTACGGGCAACATCGAAGATGTTACCCGTATTTTATGCGATAAAATTTCAAATAATAAAAAATGGGACTTATGCAGTCCCAAACCCGCACTTTCATTCTTTTTCTTTGTTGCGATGCAAAGAAAAAGAACGTAAGACAAGAAAAAGAAACACGCAAATCAAATACAGTCCGTAAACTCAACTATTGACACGTGAACTCACAAAGTAAACTTTGTTCAAACAGCACGTGTCTTGACACTGTTTCATTAACGGACTGTAACCAATAAAAAATTATTTGCTATTATCGAAATTAAATAAAATAAATATAAATATAAATAAATAAATAATATTTACACTCAAAAAAAAAGGGTACCGAAGTACCCTAAAAATCCAACTATCACAAATCATATTTAATACTTTATTATAAAGTTCTGCCTGCCCAAATATTGTCGCCTAAATTAGACTGAGTCTTTGTAGCATCAACTGTTAAAGTTACGTTGTTTGGTGTGAATACAAATACCATATCGCCAACTTTTTGTGGTTGACCATTCAAAGCACTTGCCGCACCGCAAACAAAGTCAATTGTTCTTTGAGATTGTTCTTTATCTAACAAATGTAAGTTTAAAACGATAGTTTTTCTATCTTTTAAGTTTTGAACGATTTGACCAGCTTCACCGAATGAACGAGGTTCTATAATCATAACTTCTGAACCTCTCATATTTGGGTGAGAGATAACTTTTAAATCTGCTTTATCATTTTTTTGCGTGAACGATGATGATTGATAAGATGGTGCTAATGCTAAATTATCATCAGTTTCATATTCTTCGCCTGCTTCGTCCATCATATCTTCAAAAACGTCATCACGTTGTTCTAATCCTTGTGTTAAAAAATCTACAATACCTTTAATTTTTTCTGTAATAGCCACTAATTCTTCCTCCAATTTATGTTGTACTAAATAATTTTCTGCCTATGCGTAACACAGTTGCACCGTGTTTTGCAGCGATTTGATAGTCTTGACTCATACCCATTGAAATTTCTTTCATTTCGCAGTTAAATTTCTTCACTAATTCAATTTGAGTTTGTTTTACATCTTCAAATAGTACGTTTAATTCTTCTTCTGTTGCCTCAAGTGGAGCGATATTCATTAAACCTAAAATATTCAATCCTTTTAATTCAATCAATGCGTTAAAGTTATCAAACAATTCTTCTTTTAAAAACCCGAATTTTTGTTCTTCACCTGCGTTACTGTATTGAATAAATACATCTTGAACTTTTTCGATTTTTACCGCTTCGTCAGAAATGGCTTTAGCAAGTTTCAAGGAATCTACCGAATGAATTACATCGAAATTGCAAACGACTTTGTTCACTTTATTTGTTTGCAAATGTCCGATGAAATGGAATTTTGAATTATTTCTAACTTCATCAGGCAAAGATTTAATCTTTTCAATTGCCTCTACCGCTCTTGACTCTCCGAAGTTTCTCAACCCTACTGCGTATGCTTCTTGGATTGCATCAACTCCAAAGTACTTTGTTACTGCGATTATATTTGGTGTATAAGGTGCGATTTGTTCTTGTATTTGTGATAAATTCTTTTGAATATTTTCAATCATTAAATTTTCTACCCGTACAAGAGATGTCCGTTATGCAGAACATAGGAATATTATAAACCTTGTTCATGTATTGGACAACTTTTTCTTTCCTATCCTATCGTAATTTCCCGAAAACCATGTGGCGACATGGTTTTGGCATGTTTTGAAAAACTTAACATTTCGTAATATTTGTAAGTTTTTCACGATTTATTGGTTAATTCGGGTGCGCTTCGCGCGCCCGAATTTTACCATTTATTATCTACCTAATTGAGATAATGTTTCTAATACTGAACTTGCTGTACTAAATACACGCGAGTTAGCGTTAATTGCACGTTGTGCGATAATCATATTTGATAATTCACGAGCCAAGTCCACATTTGATGATTCCAAACCACCTGTTACAATCTTACCAGTACCCATTTGTCCTGCAATAGTGAAAGTAATTTTACCTGAATCTGGACCTGCTGACCATAAGTTATCAGCTTTTGACACTAAACCTTCTTCATTTGTTACAGAAGCAAGTTGAAGTACCAAACCTTCTTTTGATGCTACAAGAGGGTTAACTGTAACCGGTGATGTTGCATCATTTGATGTACCCTGAATATAAACACCTGTTGATGTTACATATTGATATTGGAATTCTTTTGCTCCATCTAAGAATACTGTTAATTTATCACCATTATCGTAAGTTGCTTCAATTGTACCGTCTGCACCAATTGAATAACTTTGTAAAGAAGTCATGTTACTTGGTGAAGTTGTTGGGTTTACGTCAACTTGATAGCTTAGTGCTTTTGACATTGCTTGATTACCTTCTGCCTGTTTTAGTTCATAAAAACCTAAACCATCAGCCAAGTTAGCAGTTGAGTTATCGTTAATTTTTAATGATGAATTTGTTGTTGCATTATCAAAACTCCAAATAATTTTACCTGTATTGTCATTTGCACTAGTTATTTTTGTACCCCAATTTGCTTCTAACGTAAAGTTAACAGCCACTTTTGGATTACCGTCTGTTGCACTATTTGCTTTTTCATTAATTTTTGCAACAACAGCTTGCATAAATTGATCAGCAGTTGTTGTATCTTTAATAGCTACATCTGGAGCTGGAGTATCACCATCATTACCAATAATAATTTCAATATCTTTTTGTTTATTACCGTCAGATACAGTCATTGAAACTTTACCTGTCGTAAATGAAGAATTATTTAATTGGCTTTTAATAAATAAGTTTTGAATATTATCATCACCTGTAATAGTTCTTGTAAAGTTTTGAGGAACATGAATACCAGAAGTTGAAGATTCTTCAGATTTCAATGAAGATGCACCTAAAACTTTGTTACCAGTTAATGTAACCATGTTACCTTTTGCATCAAGAGTAAATGAACCATCACGAGTTAAATATACAGCGCCACTTGGGTCCATTACTGTATAATAACCGCGACCTGAAATCATTGAGTCACTTGTTCTGCCTGTTGATAAATAAGAACCTGTTTCAAAGTTTCTTACAATACCTTCTAATTTAACACCTAAGCCGATTTGTTTAGGGTTTGTACCGCCTGCTGTTGCAGTTGGCGCATTACCTGCTGTTAGAGTGTTTGAGAATAGTGTAGCAAAACGTGCATCTGCTGTTTTGTATGCAGTTGTGTTAATGTTTGCTACGTTGTTTGATACAACGCTGATTGATTGTTGCGCTGAGTTCAAACCTGTCATTGATGTGAATAAAGCTTGAGACATTTTTCCTCCTCTATGTCTTTTATTAAATTAAATTTATTTTCGTGATTAAAGTCTAGTTTTTATTAATAATTTTTCAGAAATACCGTTTTTTAGGCTTTTGGGTTTCTGATTGATTCAACGTATCCGATTGGATAAGATTTATCTCCAATTGAAATAACACCTTCTCCTCCAGCAAACGAGGCTTCTGTTACTGTACCTTTTACTTCGTTATAAACTTGTTTGCCCTTATCATCAAGAACAGGTTTTCCTTTATCATCTGTTTTTGGCACTTGAAGGGTTACTTCTTTACCAACAAGAGATAAAGTTTGCGTAATTGATGCATTTGAAGCAATTGTGTCGTTCATTGTTGCCAATTGGTCTGCTACTTTACCGAAACTTGAATTTAAGTTATTCATAGCTTCTAATGACGAATATTGTGCCATTTGTGCAAGCCATTGTGAGTTATCTGTTGGTTCTGTCGGATCTTGTTGTTCCATTTGTTTTAACATGAGTTTTAAAAACATGTTCGCGTCTGTAACGTCATTTGAACCTTTCTTTTCTTGTTTAGATTCAGCAATTGCAGTGTTTGTCTGCATTGATGTAATCTGTGATGTAATACTTGACATTTACTTTTACCTACCTCTCCATTTACACGTTATAATTTGTAATTAACATTTCCTAAACCAGCTTTGATACTTACTGTTTTTTCTGCCTGTGCAGTTCGTGTTAGTATATCTTCTGGTTCGTCTGACGACTCCTGCATCATTGCGTTATTTTGAACAAATTCAAAGTCTGTATGTTTTCCATGATTTGACTCATCAGAATTTCTCGAATTTCCGTTACCTTGATTTGAATCAAATTGTCCATCGCCATTTTGGAACATGTTGTTGTTGCTATCAGATGAACGTCCTGCTTCTGCGACTTTTACGTTTACGTTATTTACATTTACGCCTTGTGATTGAAGCATTGATTTTAACCCATCTAAGTTTTTATCAAGAATTTCTTTTGCTTGTGCATTATCTGCTAAAATTTGAGCTGAAATTCCATTTTGACCTTTTGCAATCTCAATGCTTACTTTTCCTAAACTTTCAGGAGTTAATCCGATTGTTATTTTTTGCATACCATTTTTGCTATTTACTGCAAATTTTGCTCTAATTTGATCTAAAATATCAATTTCTGGTGCATCTTGAATATTTTGTTGCATTTGCGAATTTTGTTGCACATTTGCCGTTTTATTTAAACTTTGAGTAAAATCTACTGTTGTTTTTGCGTCTGTTGTTGCAGAATTTGCGTTTTCTGTCAACATATCGCGCATCATCATTTCTTGAGAAGATGTTCCGCCAAAGTTTGCACCTGTTTGTGAATCTTCAATTTCTGTAACTTTTCCGTTCATTTCTTGAAGTGTCTTTGTTGTTAAGCCTGCCTTGTTCATTGTTTCATTTGCTTTTGCAACTTTTTCACTATCTTGAACATTTTGATTGTTATTTACAAGTTTTACATTGTCTTCAACTTGAATTTTTACATTCTCAACTTTTTCTTTTACGTTTGTTGCAACCTTTTCGTCTACAACCTTGTCTTCTTTTTTAGAAACAAATTCAATACCTTTTACATCGTCTTTTATTTCCATTGTTTCTTCTGCTTTAACATTAGTTTTAGCAAATCTATCATCGACTTTTTTATCATCAACTTTTTTATCATCTTGCGAACTGATTGTTTCAAAAGCGTTTTCTTGCTTTGCAGTTTGAATTTCTTCTTTTAATGTTTGAACTTTATCTGCAACAGTTTCTTGTTTAACTGATTGTTGTTGATTTTGAACAATTTCGTTAGCGTTAACTGTTGTATCAACATCGTTCAAGAATTTAGCCTTCAATTCTTCCATAGAAGGTTCTTTTTCTTCAACCATTTCCATTTTTAAATCTTTTTTATCATTATCTTGAACTTCAACAACTACGTCTTTTTTTAAGTCTTGAACTTTTGCATCTTTTGCATTTTCTTTTACATCAAAGTTAGCATCATTTTTATCAACAAGAACAACTTTTTCATCGTTTTTAATTTTTGCCTCAACGTCTTCTTTTACGTTAATTTTAATTTCGTCATCAGCAACAAGAATTTTTGGAGTATTATCTGTTTTTACTTCAACATTTTCTTCTTGTTTAACGTCCTTAATATCAACTGTATTGGCTTTTAGGGTTTCGGCTTTTTCAGTTGTTTTTGAATTGTACATTGCAGAAATAACTTCATCTTTAGACAATTGCTTAACTTCTGTTGCATTATCTAAAACGCTCATATCAACATTTGTTAAATCAGCATCTTCTTTTAAATCTATGTTTAAATTTTCAAAAGAAATACCGCTTTTTACTGCCTCTACTGGAATTTCGTTAACATCAGAAATTTCAAGAGTTAAAGTTTTTTCCAATTTTGCAACATCTTCTTTTGAAATTTGTTGAGTATTAATTAAATTTGAATTAATTATTGACTCTTTTAAAACATCTTGCATTTCTTGTTCGCTAACAACCTGTTCAGCTTCTTGTTCTACAACAACTGAAGCAACATTGTTAACTTCCTCTTTAACTTCAGAAGTCTTTGAATTTGTATTTTCAGTCTTTACTGGTGTTTCGTTATAAACGACTTGTTTTTCTTCTGAATATTCAGCTTTAGTTTCAGATTTTACAGAATTATCTTTGTTATAATCGTTTTTAGTTTCTTTTTTGTCTGAAACATTTTGTTTTTTGCTATATTCATTTGCTTTTGAACTATCTGTATAAGTTTTATTGGCATTGTTAAGATAATCGCCAAACTTACTGTCTGAAGGCGAATATGACTTATTTGATGAAGTTTGAGTATTTGTCATCATTTTGTCCATATTTGATGTTGTATTAAAAGCTAATTCAAATTGTTGTGTCATTTTTCCTCTATACTTGTTGAATTCTGTATCTTGTAGTTGCGATATCGTCTATTTCTTCCGCTTCTTTTTTTTCGATTGCCTTGTAAAACTTTTCTGATTGTGTTTCTTTTAATTTTTCCAGAACTTTTACCTCTTTTAAGGCTTCGTTTACTTCGTTTTGTTTTATTTTCAGAACTTTCTTTGTGTTCTCTATCGTCATCTGCTTGTCTTTTACTTCTTGTTCTAACCTGAAGATATAATCGTTATACCCTGCAAGCTCTGAAACATTTACAAATCCGTTTGATGTCGATAGATTTTCTAGTTCCAAATTGTATGATATCTGCTTTTCCTCTAAAGCCTTTAGCTCATCTTGATAATCATTCAAAATTTTGATTACTTTCGCCATTTCTAATCTTTTGTCTTCCAATGCCTTCTCACGAATTTCCAACACTGGTTGTAATCTGAATGAATATTTTTTCAAGGTTTACCTCTTGCCCCGATAGAATTACACTTCTATCACGTTATCAGATTACACTATTTATTATTATTTGACTATCCATTAAATGGTCGATATTTCACTAAAAAAATCGACCTTTCGGTCGATTTTTTTAAGGTTTATTTTTTATTTTCAATTAAGCTCTTTGTCCGTATGCTCTTGTTTGAACTGGTTGAGTTTTTCTTAACTCTGCCAAAACATCTTGAATAAGTTCTGAACAAGTTCTGCCTATACCGTCTTGGCTCATTTCAATCTCAATTTTCTTCATCATTTTTGCTTTATCTTTGAAATTGATTTTATTATTATTTGAAACGTTTACATTGTTATTTGCAGCGTCGTAAATTGTTTTTGCATCTGCAATCTGACCGTCAACTTTTACGATTAATTTTGATTTAAAATCTAAACCTTTCATTGAAATGTTAGCGCCTGCTGCTGCTGCGTGTCCACCACCCCCAAAAACTGTTGCTAACACTTGTGCAGCATTTGATTGTCCACCTGAACGGAAGGAAAAACTAATCATATTTTTATCAGCAATTTGAGAGTATTTATTTATTGAACCTTCAACTTGGTTTTGAGCCATAAATACAGCAACTCTGTCTTTATCATAAGCTGAACGATATGTTTCTGCGGCTTTTTCAGCATCTGTTACTGGATTTGGATTTGGTTTTGTAAACATTGGATTTGCTTTTAATGCAGAAACAACTTCACTATTTTTAAATGCATTATAAACATCTGTCATTTGAACATTTTTATCTTGCTTTTTAGCTTCTTGTAAAATGTTCTCCATAACCGCATAGCTTACCTTCATAACACCTAAACCAATTTCAGGATACATTTCACGACCACGTAAAGCCATTTTTAACACCGCATCTTTGGGTCCTAAGTTATTTGTAATTGGATTATTTGGTAATTCATAGAATAAGTTTTCTCTCATCCATTTTTTATCAATTTCACCATCTAATTTGTCAATCAAATAATTTGACATACCTTCTGGATAGTAATTTGCTTTTTGTGATGGAGAAAGTTTTGCCTCACTTGGGTGATAACTTGCTTGATTTTTATATCCGCAAGTGTCTGTTTGTGTACCAGTAATAATTCCAGCTACAAACTTTTTAGCATGTTCTGTTTGGTTTTTGAACATTTCACCTAACAATCCAGCTTTTTCACAAATAACTGTAACCAACTGAGTTGCTGCAGGAACTGACTCAACCACTAATGCAAGTTTGTCCTGAATAGCTTTTCCTATATCAAAGCCTAATTTTTCTTTTGAATCAGCCCATTCTGCTTGTTTTAACGGGTGGTGATCAATAAAAATTGTTTTACCTGCATTTTCAAAATATTTTTTATAAGCACGGCTTGAACGACCAGAAGTCGGAGTATCCAACATAATTACAAGGTCATATTTTTTAGCTTCTTTGCCATCTACTGTATCAGGGTCAAATAATTTTGATTTGTCTGTTAATTTTTCTAATTCTTTGTTTAATGCTTCAATTTGCTTTTGTGCAGCAGGATTTGAGCTTCTTTCTAACAATTCAATGTTTTTCTTAACTGAATTTACTGCTCGTTCGTTGTAAGGACGTTTAATATCTTCCACTCCAGGAACATGAATAAATGAATTTGGAATATCATCATCAATAGAAACATCAATGTTTCTATCTGGATATGCGTCTTTTAAAGCAGATGACATACCAATTACACAACCAACTGTATCACCATCTGGCGAACAATGGCCTAAAACTAAGATATTTTTATTTTTAGGGTCTTGAATTTCTTTTACAATTGTATCAACGGCATCTTTAATTTTTCTAACTTCACCTAAACCGTTTCTCTTACCTTCTACATCAAAGATTTTTTCTAAAACTTGTTTTGGTGAAAATTTCGGTTGATACGCAGATACAGAAGAAGTTACTTTTGCATCTTTTGAATCAATTAATGCATTAAACGATTTTTGAGCATTAGTCTTAACATTTTCATCATTGCCGACATATTTTAAATTGGCTTTTGCAGCAATAATTGGAAAATCAGAAGTCATACCACCTGTAACATTTGTAAGTTCAAATTTGAAGTTATCTTTATCTGTATTGATAACCTTAATAAAACTTTCTGCCACAGATGCAGGAACTGAACCAATTTCGCCAAATTTAGGGTCTTTAAGCGTTAAAGCCTTAGTTACTTCATCATAACTATAATCTAATGCTTGACCGTCTTTCCAATCACTTTTTGCCAATTTAACTAAATTATCATCTGTTGCCTCAGCGTGAGCACCCGCCATTCCTTTTTGATGACGAGTTACACCTGCAACTTTAAACTGAATACCTGCATCTACTGGATTTTGAAAATTACCTGTAAACGAAACGTGAAGGTTTTTACCCTTACGTTCAATACCTATGGTATTCTTAGAAATATTTACAACATCTGACGCATATTGTAATTTTGTTGTATTTTTTAAATCTTTTACTGGTTGTAAATTTACAACCTTGCTTGTGATTGGATTAATTCTCACAATTTACACCTAAATTCTAACCCTATACTTATATTAAAGTACAAAAAAACATGTTTTTTGCTAGTTTCAGCAACTTTTCCAGTAAAATTCGTTACAAACTTAATATTATAAATTTATAAAAATAGAACGGCTTTCAAGTAAACTTGAAAGCCGTTTATTATTCACTTTATTTTCCTTATTTTCTTCTCTGAAATTAAGCTGCTACTTCAAAGTGTCTTTTACCACCTTTTTTAGGTTTGTGTTTGCCATTAGCTTTACCTGTATGTTGTGGTTGTTCGTGTCCTTGAGTTCTTGGACCTTTGCCTGTTTTTTTACCTTTACCACCTTTTTGAGTAGTTGTAGCTGGTTGAGTTTTTCTGATTTCTGTAACAACATCTTTAATGATTTCAGTTGTTGTTCTGCCTTTTTGACCTTCTTCTGCTAATGCAATTTCGATTTTTTTGCATTTACCAGCTCTTTGTTCAGCAGGAATATTATTATCTTTCATGATATTGTAGTTGCTCTTTAAGTCTTCGTAAACTGAAGCTGTATCTTCAACTACTTTACCATTAACTTTGATTACTAATGGTGTGTCGATTGTAACACCTGGTAAATCAACTCTACCGCCTGATGCACCACCGTGGCCACCACCACCGAATAAGTTAGCTAAGATTTCTGCGTGATTACTCATTGCTGAAGATCTGAAAGATAATCTTAAACCGTTTTGTTTAGCAACATCTGAGTTTTCTGTGATGAAGTTTTCTTTCTTATCTTGGATAACTAAGATACCGATTCTGTCTGCATCGTAAGGACCTGTGTAAGTTTGAGTTGCTCTTTCTGATAAAGTGCTTGCTTTTTGTCCTTTAGCTAATTTTTGTGATGTTTCAGATGGGTCTGATTTCAATGCACCTAGAA
>CAKUXD010000025.1 GCA_934699705.1 uncultured Candidatus Melainabacteria bacterium | reverse complement strand
GGTAACAACATTGCCAAGCCTAAACCATGTGATAATTCAGGTTTTACACCGCTTAGAGGGTGTTCAAGAGCGTGTGTATAGTGTAATAGACCATTATCAAAACTTACCCCACCCATCATTGCTGCATAAGCTAAGAAATATCTAGCTTCTAAATCTTCAGCATTTTCAAGTGCTTTTGGTAAATATTTAGCAACCAAGGCAACAACTTCTTTTGCTAATGTAATTGAATACGGAGAAGCTACCTTTGAAGTTGCAGCTTCTACAACGTGATTAACTGCGTCAATAGAAACATATCTTGTTTGCTTTGGAGATAATTTAACCATTAAAGCAGGGTCGTCAATTGCATAAGTTGGATAAATGCAATCATACGCAATTGCAGGTTTAAAGTTCTTTTCAGGAACTGTTACAACTGCAAATCTATTTGTTTCTGTACCTGTACCATGAGTTAAGTTAATTGAAACAATTGGAGCTGCTTTGTCTGGTGCAAACTTAAATTCATAAATATCATTTGCATCTTTATCAGGATATTCAAGTAAGATAGCAACCGATTTACCAGCATCTGTTGGAGAACCGCCACCAATTGCTAAAACTGCTTTTGCGCCGAATTCACGAGCCATTTTAGTAGCATCATTTACGTGATGAGTTGTAGGGTTTGGAGTAACTTGGTCGTAATTTACATAACCGATACCGTTATCTTTTAAGGCTTTTTCTACTATATCCCAAGCACCTGTTGCCTTGTAAGCATTTCTTCCAGACATTACAATCACTTTATCTACATTTTTAGTTTTTAACGCTTTTAAAATATCATCAATTTTCTTAATAGCACCCACACCAAAATAAACAGTAGTGCGAGTTCTAATTTCTTTTACGTCATTAATGTTAATGTTTTTTTCCCACATGAGAACACTCCTTCTTTTGTTATTAACAATTATATTATTTGCTAAACAAAAACCGTTGTAAAGTGTTCAAAAAAATCACGATTTAATCATCTTTTTAACTTATTTAACTTGTTAAAATTATGTGTTAAATTTTAATTATGTTTGAAAAAAATATAAAAATAATAGAAAAAACAAATCCATATTTGGCGCAACAAATAAAAAGAATAACACTTGAAGAAGCATCAAAAAATGTTGGCGCGGTTAAAAACGAAAACGGTGAGTACATTCTAACCCAAAACAATAAATACGTAGATGACACACCAAGCCCTTTAAAATCCGCAGAAGAAATATATTCTCAACAAATTAAAACTGCAAAATATAGACAGGATTTTATCATAATTTTCGGACTAGGTTTAGCAAATTTACTAGATTATGTACATTCAAAAAGCATTACAAATCTCATATTATTTGAACCAGACTTAAATATTTGGCGATTTACATGTGAATATGTAGATTTAACAAAATATTTTGAAGACGGCAGACTTTTTATATCTTCAAATATGATGAAATGCGTAAAATATCTGGAAGAAAAATATCTTCTTGATGACAAAATTGAATTTGTTTATCTAAAAAACTATGTTCTTCAACACCCAAGTGAATTTACGGTTTTAACAGAAAGAATTTATAGCGCCTGCCAAGAAAAAATTATTGACATGAATACAATAAAAAACATGTCAAAATATTGGATTAGTAACATTTTTTCAAATATTAAAAATATTGAAAATAAATTTCCAATAAATTTATTAGAAAACAAATTTAAAGACAAAACAGCGCTTATTCTTGGTGCTGGCCCATCATTAAGAGATAATATCAAACAAATTAAAGCAAACAGAGATAAATTTGTTATCTTTGCAATACATAAAACCTTATCTACGTTAAAAGAAAATGACATAACTCCTGATTTTTGCGTTATAGTTGACGCAAGATGGGTAAAAGAAACACTATCAAACGATTTTGATTACTTAAAAAATATTAATTTAATTGCAGACATAAAATCTGATGCTTACAGCAATTCTCTACCATTTAAAAATATTTTTACGTATTATCCTGAAAACAACCTTTTTAGCGAAAAATTACATGACAGAATAAATCTAATAAAACAACTTCCAACAGGTGGAACTAGCACAATTTGCGCATACAACAGTGCAAAATTTATGGGAATAAAAAACTTTATTTTTGCAGGGTTAGATTTAGCTTTCAAAAATGATACCGCCTATTGTGATAACAAAAATGTTGTTACAACATCACAAAATACTATACTTATTCAAAATATTCCAAAAGAAACAACTGAAGTTAAGAGTATTACTGGAGAATACATCAAAACCCGTAAAGACTACGCATATTTTATCAAACAATTTGAAACAATTTTTGCAGGAAATAAAAATGCGAACTTCTACAATTTAAGCTCCTTCGGTGCGTTTATAAATGGTATGAAGTACATAACAGCTGAAGAAATTTTTCCAGAAGTTAAAACCCTAAACGATACAGAAACAATTTTAAATGATTGTTTAGAAAAAAATTCTCAAATTCCAAATATTATTAAAGAAAAAAGTTTGGAAATATTAAAAGAAGAAGATAAAAAATTTGAGCCAATTGAAAAAGAAATTGACGAATGGTTTGAAATGTACGAAAATATTCCATCATTTTTTGAATATGCAACAAATATTATAACTAAAATAACTTCAAGTATGCTATTAAGCGAATATATAGAGATAGAATTACTTAAATTTTCTAAATTAGTTTTATCAACCAATACTGAAGAAAAGCAAAAATTCATATTTCAATTGTTTACACTCATTAAAAACTATTCTCGTTTTTTACATAACTTAATATAAACACTAAAACAATCGTTATTATGATAAGATTTAAACATTATGAAAGATATTAAAGACATTTTTAAAACTGCAGTAGATAAAATTAAAACCGCAGTAGAAAAGGAAGATATTCCTTTAGCAGATGCTTATGCTCAAATGGACTCAGAACTTGAAGAAGCTGAAAAAGCTTACGGTAAGCCTTTGTTTCCAGATGACGGTAGCAGAATTTCAATTGATGAACACTTTTTAAAAGTTTTAGGATTTTCTTCAAAAGTAAGCTTTGATGAAATTAAGGCTCGCCACGAGGAATTAGTAAAAAAATATAATCCTGAAAACTTTGCAGGTGATGAAGAAAAACAAAAAAAGGCTTTATCAAAAATTGATTTAATAAATAAAGCTTATCAATACTTTGAACAACAAGATACAAACGAGGAAGAGGAGTAACTCATGAACATTTTTCAAAAATTATTTAAAGTAATACAATCATTTTTACATGCATTTGTAAACCACATTCAAGATCCAATCTTAATGGCAGAACAAGCTATTAGAGATTTAAAAAAAGATTATGATGCAAGTATGAAAAACCTTGCAGAAGTAAAAGCTCTTGCAATTGAAGCAAAAGAAGTTATAGCTCAACAAACAGAAGTTGCAAAAGACTATGAAAGAAAAGCCTTAACAATCGTTCAAAAAGGTCAATCAGGCGAATTAGACCAAGCAAAAGCTGATAGATTAGCTTCTGAAGCATTAAAGAAAAAACAAATTGCTATTGAAATGATTAAAAAAGCATCTTTAGATGTTAAAAATTACGAATCAATGGCAAACACAATGGAATCAAAAATTGAAAACTTAAAACAACAAATTAACCATTGGGAAGGCGAAGTTAAAACTCTTAAAGCTCGTCATAAAGTTGCTCTCACATCACAAAAAATCAACAGACAAATGATTTCTATGAGCGACAATAATGCTCAAGCCTTGTTAGAAAACATGAAAGATAAAGTTAATAAAGAAGAAGCTATGGCGACTGCTTATAACGAAATGACATCTATTGAAAACGATATTGATGCTGAAATTAATGCAGCAATTGGAACTCAATATTCAAACGATGTTCAACAACAATTATTAGAATTAAAAAAACAAGTTACACCTCAATACCTTTTAGAACAAAAAGATATTCAAGAGCAATAAATAATAAATTAGTTAGTAAAAAGGAAAATAACAATGTATATTACAACAGCAGTCATTTTAGCAGTTATAGGAATTATCTTATTAGCAAATATGTCTAATGGAGTAGCTGCAGCAACAGGATTGGTTGTTGCCGTTTTAGTTGCAATTATAATATTAAAAAGAAATAACGAAATCAGTCAAAAAACAAAAAATAATCGTTCAGGTTTGAAAATCATTACAAATGTTGACGTTGGCGGAGTTTTTAGATTAGCAAACATCGACGGCTACGACGAAGATTTAGAATTAAAAGTTATACGTAAGCATTTATATCGAGAAGGTGATTATTTCTGGTACGAATTAGAATGTATAAAAGGCGACGGCGAAAAAGCTTGGGTTGAAGTTGAAGATGATGACAACATCGTAACATCAATCGTTTTAGATAAATTTAAAGTATCTCAAGTTCCTGGTTT
Source organism: uncultured Candidatus Melainabacteria bacterium (assembly GCA_934699705.1). Lineage (GTDB taxonomy): Bacteria > Cyanobacteriota > Vampirovibrionia > Gastranaerophilales > Gastranaerophilaceae > UBA6984. The sequence goes on along the minus strand of CAKUXD010000025.1, from coordinate 22,074 downwards.
AAATCCTAGTAAATTAGAACACGATGACGAAGAAGAAAGCGGTCATATAGCATATAAAGGAATCAACTATAACTATGAAGATTCAGGTAACGCTACTTTCTATCGTGATTGCGACGATAAAAAAGCTGAAAAATTATATTACTGGGATTACAAAAATGGAAATTACTTAGTATCAGTAGAACGCTGGGGTTCAGGCGATGAAACAAATTATGAAGGATATTTCAGTCAAATTGTAAAACCTGTTAATATTACTATTTTCTCATTAGGCAATGAAGAAGGGGAACAAGAATAATGAATCCAATTTTAGTTAGTTTAATTTATCTTATCGTTTCTTGCTCAATGCTAATTTTTTCAAAATGGTTATTTATGCGTTTTGCAAAATATGATATGTACTGTGAAATTCAAAAAGGAAACGTTACAGGTATAATCCCGTATTTAGGATTTTTATTAGGTGTATGTGCAATACAAATCGGCGCTTTCGTTGGACCTAGCAATTCTTTATTCAGATACGAGCTTCTAAGCTACATTGCATATAGTTTAATGGGTTCTTTCTTAATGATTTTTTCTGGATTTGTTGTAGAAAAAGCTATTTTACATAAATTCAATAACGTTGATGAAATCGTAAGAGATAGAAACATCGGTACTGCGGCAGTACATTTTGGAATGTATTTGGCATCTGGTTTAATAATTTCAGCTTGCGTAACTGGAGATACAATCGTTGCTCATGGCAGATGTTACGGATTTGTTTCTACCTTGGTTTATTATGTAATGGGTATGGTTTTCTTAATTTTATTTGCAAAACTTTATGACTTAATGACTCCATACTCACTTTTAGGCGAAATTGAAGCTGATAATGTCGCTGTTGGTGTAGCTTTTGGCGGAAACTTAATTGCTATTGGCTTAATTTTAATGAAAGCAACAATCGGCGATATCGGAACTTGGCAACAAAGCATGATTTTGTACTTCATAGACCTTTCAGCAATTATATTATTGCTACCTAGCGTAAGATTTTTATTAGATAGATTAATCGTCAGAGAATTAAATATTACAAAAGAAATCAAGAAAAACAATGTGGCAGCTGGTTTAGGCGAGGCATTGGTGCTAATTTCCTTTGCTTTATTGATTTTCTTTATGGTTGATTTTGTAAATATAATGTAGGATAAAATTAAGGAGAAAATCGAAATTATGAAAGTTGAAAATCCTGCATTAAGAATATTGGAAAACAATTTATTTTACAATACTATCTGCCTGATAATGGTAATTTTTTGTTGCGCTTGTTTTTGGACTTCCTTAAATATGGAAAACACAGTTGTAACAAAAAAATCTTATAATTATCTTCAAGAAGGTTCTATTTATGGACCAATAAAAGTTAAAAAAGGTCAAAGCAAAATTTGCACAATTAAGGCTAATTTTACTGGAGATAATACTAACACTTATCTTTCAGGCGAAGTTTTAGACGAGGACAAGGATACACTTTACGAATTTGGCAAAGATTTTTGGCACGAATCAGGCTATGATTCAGAAGGCTACTGGTCTGAAAGTGAACGTAATATGAAAGCCGATTTAACTTTTTCTGAAGAAGGTACATATTACATTCAATTCAACACAGAAGATAACTCCATGTACAATATCAATGTAAGAATTGAAGTTAAAAAAGGTACAGGAATTCCTCATTTAATGATGGGAACTATTGTTTTAATTCTGTTATGCATAATTTTCTTCTTTAATAATAAATTTTGGATTGAAGAATTTGCAGACAAAGCAAATTACGCATTAGAGGAGATGTGTGATGACTAATAAAAACTTTAACCTTCTTTGTTACCTTGCTTTAATTGCAGTTTTAACTGTTATTTATATTGCTTGTTTTAAATATTCAGTAAAGGGCTACGGATACCCTGGATATAGAGGATATCATCGCTGTCATTCTTATTGGTATGTAAGACATTACGATCAATCATTTGGCGCAAGTGTACGTGAAAACAGTGTATCTGGTTCAAGATATTCGCAAAAAGGATTACACGGTGGAAAATAATAAAGGAATATTGACAAAGAAAGACGCGTCAATTCTATTGTTCTGCGTTTTTGTCGTTGGCTATTGCACAATTATTTATGAACTTTTAATCGGAAGTATTTCGTCATATTTTATTGGTGATAGTATAAAACAATTTTCAATTACCATTGGTTTAACTATGACGGCTATGGGCATCGGAACTTTAGCTTCAAGATTTTTCAAAAATAACTTGATTTATTGGTTTATTATGATTGAAATTCTGCTTGCTATTGTCGGTGGACTTTCTGTACCTGTTTTATATTGGATTTATTCAATACAGTTTTTCTATTATCCTATAATGTGCGTTTTAATCATAATTATCGGTACATTAATAGGCTTGGAAATTCCTTTGCTAACCCGAATAATGGAAGAATATTTCCAATTACGTGAAAATATTTCAAATGTATTATCACTTGATTACTTGGGAGCATTTTTAGCCTCTTTAGCTTTCCCTTTTTTGCTATTACCGTTTTTAGGCATATTTAACAGCTCACTTTCAACAGGTTTGATGAACTTATTGGTTGGAGTTTTAACCTTCCATTGGTTCAAAAATAAACTAACAAAAAAACGCAAATTAATGCTACATACACAATCTATCTTAATCGTAATTTTGCTAGTTGGTTGCATGCTATTCTCAAAAGAAATCTCAATGTATTTGGAAAATTCAATGTACGATGACAGAGTTGTATTTTCAAAACAAACAAAATACCAAAAACTTGTAATCACAAAGAATAAAACGGATTTGAGATTATACATCGACGGAAACACACAATTTTCAACTATTGACGAATACAGATACCATGAGCCATTAATCCATGTTCCGATGAATATGGTAAAACACAGAGAAAATATATTAGTGCTTGGTGGTGGCGATGGTCTAGCGACAAGAGAATTATTAAAATATCCTGAGGTTAAACATATTACAGTTGTTGATTTGGATAAAGAAATGACTGATTTGGCGGTTAAAAACCGCATAATAGCTGAACTTTCAGAACATAGTTTTGAAAATCCAAAAGTAAAAATTTTAAACGAAGATGCGTTCAAATTTTTAGAAAATGCGAAAGAATATTTTGACGTAATAATAATTGACTTGCCAGATCCTAATAATTCTTCGCTTGCAAGACTTTACAGTAAAGAATTTTATAAAGTTGTAAGACAAAAACTCGCGCAAAACGGAGTTATGGTAACTCAATCAACAAGCCCATTTTTTGCACCTGAAGCATTTTGGTGTATTCAAGAATCATTAAAATCAGCTGGCTTTAAGTACACAAAACCTTATCATACTTATGTGCCATCATTTGGCGACTGGGGCTTTATGTTAGCAGGTAACAGACCTCTTGATACATCTAATATAAAAATAAATGTTCCAACAAAATACCTTGATAATAATAACGTAGAAAGTTTATTTGTCATAGAAAAAGATTTACTTAGAAAAGATATTAAAGCCTCAACGCTAAATAATCCAACCATTTTGAATTACTATCTAAACGGTTGGAGATATTGGAATTAACAAAAATTAAAACAAAGCGCCAAATGATTTTATCATTTGGCGCTTTGTTTATTTAAAAGATAAATTATCTTACTGGATTTTGAACAACGGTTGTAATTTTTCTCATTCGACCATTGTACATAGCAAATTCAACTGTTGTTGTCGCTTGATATTTGAAAGTAGAAACTCTACCTTGACTGTCCATTCTTTGTTCAGTCTGAACATGACCTCTTGTTGTAGTCTTACCTGGTTTTGCTCTACGAACATTATACTCAATTGTAACCGTTTTATTATTCAATACGTTTGAAGTTTCTTCTTTAGTCATTACTCCATTTTTACTGTAAGTATATCTTGAAACAGTATTTACAGGATCTCTAAACATTCCACCTCTATCGAAGGAATTTGTTTGAACCAATCGTCCAGCGCTATCAAAATATCTGGTAATTTTTGGATGACCACTCTTTGTTTCAAGAACTGTTCTACCATTATAGTGCGATATCTTATAATCGTTGCCGTCATTTTGGAAATATGCCAAAGTACTCATAGCCTTGTAACCAGGCATAGCAGGTGTTGTTTTTGAAGGAGTACCATTTGAATTATAAACTTTACCGTCTTTTACAAAACGACCATCGTTAAATGTATTATCAGCAAAATATGTAAACTGACCATTCTTAAATTCATAAATTTGACCATTTTTACGATATTTACCATTTGTTAATTTTACATAGCCACCTTCTTTTGCCAACTCAGCCTCTGTTTTTTGTTTAGGGGCATGAGCAGGAGTTGTCTTATCTTTTTTATTTGTTTTCGCTGGTTGCTTTTTCTTTTTGGCAGGAGCTACACTACCACCATCAGCTGCATCAACTCTTCCTTCTGAGCCTGCACCAGTGCCAGCACCTGTGCCTGCGCCAGCGCCTGCACCAGAACCGCCTTCAGGAGCTTCTTCTGGCTTTTGTTGAGTAGCTGGTGTTCTGCCACTAGCTCCTTCTGGAGTAGATTGACCTCCGCCAACACTTGTTGCATCAGGATTATCACCTGGATTTTCATCTGGTTTTTCATCATAAGTTGAAACTTCTTCGTTTCCAAATTTAAAATTGAAGCTTACAGCCTTCATAAAGTTTTGCATAGCAGCCATAATACCACCAGAAGTGAATAAACTTCCCAATCCAGATGGCATAAATGCACCCAAATTAATTATCGTACTTAATCCAAATGCAGCTTGATTAAACTTTTTAGGGTCAACTTCCCAACCAGCGTCCATGAAACCTTGTTGCATGCCAAAGCCAAAGCCATTGCCCATGCCCATGCCCATACCGTTCATTCCGCCAAAGCCATTGCCCCAGACTGAATTTTGAACTTTATTATTATTTCCTTTGCCATCATCAGATGCAGGAGTTCGTCCAGCACCATTATCCGCGGCAGGAGTATCTACCTTAGGAGTATTAGCGTCTTGCTCCAATTGTTTAAATGGAGAACCGTCGACATTATACGATTGAGCAGGCTTACCGTTGCCAAATGTAAATATTATTTCGCCATTTCCACCTTTTTTAACACCAGTTGCCCCATTTGGGACTGCACCAGTATAACCTAGATTTTTCGCATCGGCTAAAATTGGATTTACTTGGTTCATTTTCTTCCTCCTTACCTGTACTTATTTTAATTAAGTACACAATAAGATATTACACTACATGCATGTAAAAACATCTCAACGCTTGAAATTGCATGGATTTTAACCCATTTTTACAATTCGTTACATTTTTAAGTTTTTGGCAAAATGCATTATTATATAAGTATATTATACTAAATTTATTAACAAAAAGGAGTACCTTATATGAATGAAAAATTAAAAAAATGCCCTTTTAATAATGGTGAATGTGATAACACTTGCGCACTATTTATAGACCCAAAAGATTTAAACGAACTATTGTTAAATAGATTAGCAAGTCTTGGAGTTTTAGATAGAGATTTTGGAATATGTTCATTAAAAACATTAGCAATGAGCAACGCACGTAACATTTTTGAACATACAACAACAAGAAGAAGCTAAAAAAAACGTCGGTCTATTTAACCGACGTTTTTTTATAAACAAATTTATTATTTGTTGTTTTGCATTGCTTGTTGAGCTTTTTGAGTTCGAACTTCTGCATCTTTTTGTGCAACTTTTGCGATGAAATTATTGAAACATTCGTTTACTACACTATCTGATGTGAACCAAGCTGAATGTTCTGAATTAATTTTTGCTCTAAATGCGTGAGATTCATTTTTTAAACCAAGTTCTTGACCTTTTGCATATAATGCGTCTTTAATATGGTTTTCTAAATCTTCTTGTTGATGACCGAACCAACCTGTGTAATGTTCTGCTTGAATTGATTCAATTAGTGTTTCACCGTCCATTGCATCTGAGAAGTTTGTATTCCAGGCTTCTAATACATAAAGTACGTTATCTTTGTTAATTTTAGAAACAGCAGATTTTAATTTATCATTTTTAGTACCTGCACCCTTCATTGCATCAAACAAATCTTCTGCAATTTGTGCTGCCTGAGCTTCTATTTTTTCTTGTTTTCCTTTTGCTGCTTTTAAAGCTTTTGCATCTTTATCTTTATCTCCAGTTGTAGAAATACCATACAAGTTCAATTCTTGAGCTTGTTGAGCAGTCGTTCCATTTCCTGCACTAGCACTAGCTCCTGCACCTGCAACAGATACGCCATCAGGGTTTTGACCTGCATGAACTCCGTCTGGAGTTGGGTACATTGGATTTGTTACACCATTTTGAGCAAATGGATTGTAATTATATGCATTTGTAAAATCTCCACTTTGTTGTGGGAATGGATTGTATCCTGCGTAATTGTTAATACCTGTAAAATCAAATTGTTGAACAGCATAAGGATTACTCATTGCTTGCATCCAGGCTGGCATCATCAAATCCATATTGCCAAAATCATAGTTTCCATAGCCAGAGCCAAAATTTAGCCCCCCAAATATAGAACCTGACATATTAAATGTTGGCATACCCATTGGAAACCTATATTGATAAACCGGTTGTCTTTGCGCACCGTTTACATTTGAAACTTCGTTTGTCATCTCTTTTAATCCTCTCTTTAATAATATACGTTTAAATATCTCTCGTACCTATATAAAGTATTTTTTCAAAAATTTATTGCCTAAATCAGTTAAAATCATGGTTTTCGGGGTGTTTGAAACCCTTATAAATTATAAGTTACAGACTTTGTAACAAAAATGTTACAAAGCGTCAAAAGCATGATAACTACTTACTTTTAAGATATTTTCGTGCTAAAATTCAATTGAGGAACAGGAGATAAAATGTTAGAAAATTTAGAAAAAATAACTGATTTTAAATATGGTGAAAACCGTCAACAAACTGCTTGTTTGTATAAAAGTGAAAGTTCTATTGATATAGAACTTTTAAATGGCGGAGAATTGAGTTATGTTAATTATTTGAATATGATGGCACTTGTCGAGTTGTTAAGCGAATTTTATGACGTATTTGCAACAGTATTAGCAAAAACAGGATTACCTTTTGCGGTTTCACTTGGCAAAACCTTGATTGACTCTTATGCCAAAGCAGTTGATTGCGACCCTGTTTGCTCAATCGGTTCTTGTGTTGGTTTTTCTAAAATAGTTGACGAAAGAACAGCTAAAAAACTTGCGCAAAGCCAATTTGAACTTATTTTTGCAATTGGTTACGACAAAGAAGCCTTGAATATTTTAAAGAAAAATGAAAACTTAAAAATTGTTAAATTAAACACACCACTAGAAGAAGTTAAGATTTCAGTATCACAAGAATTAAAAATAACTCCATTTGGAATTTTGGAACAAGATGCAGATAGAGCAGATTTTAACAAGGAAACATTTAAAGTTCAAACCAAGAAAAAACCTGAACAAGAACAATTAGAAGATGCAATTTTTGCATTTAAAGTTGCAAAATACGCAAAATCAGACGCAGTTGTTATAGCTAAGAATTTCAAAACAATTTCTATCGGTCAGGGAGAAACATCTTTTGTACAGGCTTGCGAATCAGCCATGGATTCGGCGTGTGATAGCACAAAAGACGCAGTTTTAGCAACAGATAGAGCTATTACCTCTCTTGATATAATTCACACAGCAGCGAAAGGTAGAATTGCGTTAATAATTCAATCTGGCGGTTCTGTACTTGATAAAAAAGTTATTGAACAATGCGACAAATACGAAATTGCTTTAGTAACAACTGGAATTGAACACTTTAGAAGTTAAAAATTAGAATTTAGAAATTAAAAATTAGAAATTAAGAATATGAGTATCAAAAACAATAAAACAATGGCATGGCTTTCAGCTGCACACTTTATAACTGACAGTTATTCAGGATTTTTAAATCCTATAATGCCGTTTATTGCTGCAAAAATAGGTATCTCAATGGGTGTTGCAGCACTATTAATGAGTATTTCTCAATTATTCTCTCAATTATTACAACCAATTTTTGGTTTTTTTGCTGATAATATTTTTAAACGAGGATTTATTTTCTGGGGTTTACTGCTTAGTGCAATATTTTTTCCATTATCATCTTGCGCAAATAATGTTTGGACTCTGTTGTTATACATAATTCTTGCAAGTTTAGGAGTAAGCATTTTTCACCCGCAAGGAATTGGATTTGTTATAAGATTTACAAAAGAAGATTTCACTAAAAATATGGGAATTTTCCTAAGTTTAGGCTCAATTGGATATGCTTTTGGTCCAATGCTTTCATCTAGCGTTACACACTATTTTAGCTTAGAAAAAATGCCTTATACTTCAATTTTGGGCGTAATTTTAGCATTATTAATGTTCGCTTGCGTACCTAAGATTTCAAACATTGACAAAAAACCAGAAAAGAAAAATATTCTTGAAGTTTTTAAAGCAATATTATCAAATTTACAGATTAAAATTCTTATTTTGATTTCTATTATGAAGGCTTTAATATCAAGCAGTTGCGCTATTTTGTTGCCATTTTTATGGAAAGATTATGGACACGATGCTTTTTACATCGGAACAGCATTATTTTTCTTTATGTTGGCAGGTGGTATCGGTTCGCTTTTAAGTAATAGAGTTGAAAAAATAATGGGTACAAAACAAATAATTTATTTTTCAATGCTTTCAATGCCTGTTTTAATGTCAATTTTCGTATTTACATATAAAACTCTTCCAATTTTAGCACTTTGCGATTTCGTTTTAATGGCTTTTGTCCTAATGCTTGCAACTCCTATCACAATGGTTTTGGCACAGAAAGAATTACCTCAATATAAAAGTATCATCGGAGGCTTTTTAAACGGTTTTTGTTGGGGATTTGTTGGCGTATTATTAAGCGGAATGGGATTTTTAGCTCAGAAATTCGGTGTTTTACAAATGCTGTTTATTGCAGGTATAATTCCAGCCTTTTGCGCGTATTTTGTTAAATACTTGAAAGTAAGTGAAATTTAAACTATACTTAGAATGCTATGAAAATTTCAAGAACATCAAACATAAGTGCCCACAGAGATTCGTGGGTAGAAGTAAACATTGAAAATGTTTCAAACAATGTAAAAGAACTTAAAAAATGTATTCCGGCTGATAAAAAGTTTTTAGCAGTTGTAAAAGCTGATGCTTACGGTCATGGTGCGGCAATGCTTGCGCCAACACTTTTGGCACTTGGGGTTGATATGTTCGGCGTGGCATCAATTGATGAAGCTCTAAATTTAAGAGAAAACGGCATAAATGCAGAGATTTTAGTTCTTGGTGCAGTTCCTTACTGGGCTTTACCAACCGCAGTTGAAAATAATATTACGATTACGAGTTTCACCCCAGAACACATTGAGGCTTGCAAAAAAACTTATGAAAGACTAGGAAAACCTGTAAAAACACATATTAAACTTGATACTGGCATGAATAGAATTGGTATTTCACCAAAAGACGCTATTGAATATATCAAAAAAGTTCAATCACTAGACTGTATGGAATTACAAGGAATTTTTTCACATCTTGCAAACGCAGAAATTAAAGAAAAAACTGAAAAACAACTTGAAATTTGGGAAAATATTATTTCACAAGTCAACACAGACGGGTTATTATTACATATTTTGAATACTGCAGGTATTATCACAAGTAATATTTACAAATGTACTTACAATATGGTTAGAGGTGGAATTGGCTTATACGGTTTGTATCCTGATTTAATTGAAGGTGCGCAAAGTATAAATTTAAAACAAGCAATGTCTGTAAAAACAAGAATTATACACATTCACGAAATCGAAAAAGGCGATGGTGTAAGTTATGGACACACTTTTGTTGCAGATAAACCAACTACAATAGCAACAGTACCTTTAGGATACGCAGACGGCATTCCACGACTTATTTCAAACAAATTCTATGGACACATAAATGGACAAAAAGTTAAACAAGTTGGTAATGTTGCGATGGATCAAATGATGTTTGATATTACAGGAATTAATGCAAAAACTGGCGATGTTATAACATTATTAGACGAAAGCCTGCCAATTCTGGAATGGGCAAATATTATGGGTACAATTCACTATGAAATAATGTGCCATTTAAAAACAAGATTAACAAGAGTATATACAAGATAGGAAATATTATGGTAAAGACTTATGATTACGGGATTATTGGCGCAGGCCCTGCTGGATTTACTGCGGCTTTATTAGCAAGCGAACGAGGACTGTCAGTCGTTTTATTTGAAAAAGATAAAATCGGCGGAACGTGTTTAAATCAAGGTTGCATACCGACAAAAACAATTTTACATTCGGCAGATTTATATAAAGAGGTTAAAAACGCAGAAAATCTTGGAATTACGGCTGAAAATTTAACTTTTAATTTTGAAACAGTAATGGAAAGAAAAAATAAAGTTGTAGAAACACTTAGAAATGCACTTACTAAAACATTACAGGCAAAAGGTGTTGAAATTATTGAAGGTGAAGCCTTCGTAAGTGCAGAAAACATTATAAAATGTGGAGAAAAAGAATATTCTTGTTCAAAAATCATTACTGCAACTGGTTCAACCCCAAAACCATTAAAAGGCTACGACTTTGACCACGAATTTATTTTAAATTCAGATGATTTATTTGAATTAAAACAAACTCCTAAAAGTGTTGTAATTGTTGGCGCAGGCGCAGAAGGCATTGAATGGGCAAGAATTTTCAATGATATAAATTGCGAAGTTACAATAGTTGAAGCTCAAAGCAGAATGCTTTCAATTGCCGATGAAGAAGTTTCAAAATATGTTGAAAGAATGTTCAAAATGAGAAAAATCGGATTAAAACTTTCAACTGTAATCGAAAAAATTGAAGACAAAAAAGTTACATTATCAAACGGAGAAGTTTTTGAACCTGATTTTGTACTTGTTGCAATCGGAAGAACGCCAATAAAGCCAGAAATCAATGGTAAAACAACTGTAATCGGCGATGCTTGTAATCAACTAATGCTTGCAAATTTTGCTATGTATCAAGCAAGAGCATTAGTTTCTGGTATTCATTTTGACAATGTATTTGTACCAAGCGTAATTTACGGAACACCTGAAATTGCTTGGGTTGGCGCAAACGAACAAGATTTACCTGTTGGAAGCTACAAAAAATCTGTTTACCCAATACGTGCATTAGGAAAAGCTCATTGCGACAATGAAATTGAAGGGTTTATCAAAGTTTTATCTTATGACGGAAATATTATAGGCGCTCATATCATCTCAAAAGAGGCTTCTGCGCTTATTCATCAGTTTACAATAGCAATGCAAAATGAAATTAAAGTAGAGGATTTAAAAAAAGTTTGCTTTGCTCACCCAACCTACTCAGAAGGCATATATGAAAGCATTTTAGGATTATGAAAAGATTACCCGATTACTTAAAACGACAAATTATTGATACCGAAAAAACAAAAACCGTAAGAGCAGTTTTAAAACACAATTGCCTAAATACAGTCTGTGAAAACGCAAGATGCCCAAATAAAAACGAATGCTATCAAAAAAATACCGCAACATTTTTAATTATGGGTAAAAATTGCACCAGAAATTGTCGTTATTGTAATATCAGTTGCGAACGCCCTGAGCCATTAGATAAAGAAGAACCTAAACATATTGCAAAAGCAGTTAGCGAGCTTGGTTTGAAATATTCAGTTATAACCTCTGTAACACGCGACGACCTGTCTGACGGTGGAGCTGAACACTTTGCACAAACAATTGAAGAAATCAGGAAAATTTCACCTGACACAGAAATTGAAATTCTTACTCCAGATTTTAAAGGTGATAAAAATGCCTTAAATACAATAATAAAGGCAAATCCAGAAGTTTTCAATCACAATATTGAAACAGTTGAAAATCTTTTTAAAATTGCGCGCCCTCAAGGTAATTACAGACGCTCACTTGATGTTTTAAAATATATTAAAGACAATTCTAACATACCCACAAAATCAGGTTTGATGGTCGGTTTAGGCGAAAGTGAAAACGAAATTATGCAAACACTAAAAGATTTACGTGAAGCTGGTTGTGATATTTTAACTATTGGACAATATATTCAACCTTCAAAACAACATTTAGAAGTTGCAAAATACTACACAGAAAAAGAATTTGAACATCTAAAAGAGTTAGCAAAACAAGCGGGATTTGAGAAATATCAAATTGCACCGCTTGTTCGTAGTTCTTATAACGCTTTTGAGCTTTTTAACTAAATACCCATAACCTTTACAATAACTCTTTTCTTGCGCATTCCGTCAAATTCTGCGTAATAAATTTGTTGCCAAGGTCCAAAATCTAAGCGCCCGTTTGTTACAGGAACAATAATTTCATGCCCGATAGTTAAACTTTTTAAATGAGCATCACCATTAGTTTCACCTGTTCTATGATGTAAATAGTGAGGATTTGCCGGAGCAACATCTTCTAACCATTTTTCAATATCCTGAATTAAACCACTTTCTGCATCGTTCACATAAACCCCTGCTGTTATATGCATTGCAGAAACTAAAATCATACCGTCTTGAATACCACTTTTTTTCAAAATTTCTTCAACTTCATAAGTGATATTTACATAATCATGTTCGTGCTCTGTACAAAACCATAAATAATCTGTGTGAATTTTCATGTTTAACTCCTTTCTTATTTTTTTAAAGTCCAAAAATCTCTATTTAATAATATCAAAAATGGTACTAACTCTAAACGACCAATTAACATATTAAACATAAAAATTATTTTAGTCATATCGTGTAAATTTTCAAAATTTCCCATTGGTCCAAGTGTGCTTCCAAACGCAGGACCTATAATGCTAAGAGTGGCAAGCGAACCAGTAAAACCAATTACAGCATTGTTTTCAATAAACGATACAACAAGCGAACTTATTAACAATATTGCTATATAAAAAATTACAAATCCGATAATTTGAGATATAATTTCTGGAGCAACTGTGGTTTTATCCAATTTTATTGTTACAACTGCATTTGGGTGAAGAAATTTAATTACTTCGCGTTTCAAATACTTGAAAACTATCAAGGCTCTCATAATCTTAATACCGCCACCAGTTGAACCTGCAGATGAACCAAAAATTAATGCTATAAACAAAATTATTTGAGCTGAAATTGCCCAATGAGTATAATCACTACAAGCAAACCCCGTAGAAGTCATTAAACTCACAACAGTAAATACGATATTTGTTAAGTTTACAAATGAAAATTCGTTTGAAGTTCCCCAGAAATATAATGCGATAGCAAGAGAAACGCCTAAAATTATAAAAATATAAGTTCTAAATTCTTCGTTTGTAAAAATCATTTTCCACTTAAATTGAGAAATAACCCTGTAAATCAACGCTAAGTTACAACCAGACAAGAACATAAAGAAAATAACGACCCAACTTACCGCCAAAGAGTGATATCCTGCAATAGAAAATTCATTTGGCGACATACCACCAGATGACATCGTTGAAAACGCATTACAAATCGCATCGAAAATTGGCATTTTTAAATAAACCAACATCGCAATTTCAATAATTGTTAAAATGATATATAAGCCCCAAAGAGCAACTGCAGTATTTTTAATACGAGGAGTTAATTTGTCCTCAGTTGGTCCAGGAGCTTCCGCAAAAAACATTTGGCGACCAGCGACAGCAAACTGAGGTAAAACCGCAATAAACAAGATTATAATCCCCATACCGCCTAACCATTGAGTAAATGCACGCCAAAAGAATAAAGTATGCGGATAATTATAATGAGTTAAAATCGTTGCACCCGTTGTTGTTACGCCTGAAATACCTTCAAAAAACGCATCTGTAATACTAAAATTAAAAAACAAGTATGGAATACTTACAATTAATGAAAATATAACCCAAGAGATTAAGACAGTCGCTAAACCTTCAGACTTTTTGATATCTGTCATTTTTTTGTCTTTTGTAAGAAAATGATTTACTAAAAGTTTGAACAAGATACCTGTTAAAACTGCGATAGCTGAAGTTGTAACAAACGGAATAATTGAGGAAGTTTCGCCATAAACAAGCGCAACAATAATCGGCAAAAGCGTTACCAAACCAATACAAATAAGAACAAAAGACGCAGCGTTAAAAATATAACTTAATCTCATTTTAACCTACCTTAAAAAAGTCTTTAATCTTTTGCGCATCTTCGTTTTTAGTGAAAACAATTATCTCATCACCTGCCATAATTAAGGTATCACCTTTTGGAATAATTACGTGTTTATTTCTGTTAATAATACCAATTACAGCCCTTGTTGGCATAGTTAAATCCATCAGTTTTTTTGTTATAAATTTTTCAGGAATAACAATATCTAAAACTTCACCCTTGCCTTGTTCAACGGTTGCTAAAATACCGACATTTGTTTGACTAAATTCATTTTTAATCTCATGCAAAGCGGCAATTTTTGTAGATACCGCAATATCAATTCCAACCTGCTCAAACAACGGAATATTAAACATTTTAGATACTCTTGAAATCACTCTTTTTACACCCAATTGTTTTGCTAAAAGTGAGCAAAGTAAGTTCTTTTCGTCATTATTTGTTACGCTGATTACAACATCAGACTCAGCAATTTCTTCTTCGTTTAATAATTCTAAATTTGTACCATCTCCGTTTAAAACCAAAGCGTTTGAAAGCGTTTCAGACAAATATTCTGCACGTTTCTCATTTTTCTCAATAATTTTTACTTTAACTTTTAAGGCTTCTAAATCTCTGGCAAGCATTAAACCTACATTTCCACCACCTATAATTGTAATAGTTTTAGTAATATTTTTTTCATGGAAAAATTTACCTGCCAAAATGTCTAACGAGTGCGAAGAACCCATGAAGATAACTTTATCATCTTCTTTTAAAATTGTTTCACCATAAGGCACAAACAATTCGCCATCTCTCGTCAGGCCAACAATTAAAGTTTCAGTTGGAAATGAGCAATCACGCAATTTTTTATCCACCAAAACAGAATTTGCTTCTATTTTGTATTCCAACAACTTTGCTTTTCCGCCAGCAAAGTTTTCAACATCAAGAGCTTTTGCAACAGTAACAATTCTGAAAATTTCTTCTGTTAAAAGTTCTTCTGGCCAAATTATTGAATCAACCGAAGATGAAATATTTACATCACTTTCTTTTAATACAGAAAAAATATTTTTATATTCTTCTTTTGTTACAAAACAAATCGTCTTAACTTTAGAAAGTTTTTTTACAACAGTACAAGCAACAATATTTGCTTCATCATTAGGAGTGCAAGCAATGAAAATATCCGAAGTTTTAATACTTGCTTGTTTTAAAACCTCAATATCAACCGCAACACCATTTATAAAGCGGATATCTAACTTATCAAAATCGTCAGAATTTAAAGGTTCTTTATCAATCACCGTTACATCATGTTGTTGATAAAATTCCTTTGCAATCAGATAACCAAATTCACTTGCGCCGTAAATAACAATTTTCATAAGCAAAATATACTCCAAACAAGGAATTATGTAAAGGATTAACAATTAGAGTTTCAGTCAAGGGTGAAAGCTAATTTCGTGAGTCGTCTTTTGTGAATTGTGGGGGGATTTTGCGTAGGGCGCCATGTGAGCAGAGCGAACCCAGCCTGAAGTAACGAGGACATTGCGAATGACAACGCTAGTGAAATGAGCAACTTGTCCGAGTAAGCAATAATCCAAGACAGTTGTCTTTTGTAAGTTGTGAATGGTGAGTGATGAGTCGACGTTATTGTAATTGATTTGTTTATTACTTGTCGATTCACTATTCACAACTCACCATTCACCATTCACGAGCGACAACTCACTATTCCCTTATGCTATAATTAAGAAAACGAAGGAGATAATCATGGAAATTTTACTTTTTGCTGGGGGGTTTTTAACAGGCGCAATCCTAGTTGCAATAATTTTTACAGTGCTTATAAACAAAAATAAAACAACAAACGAAACGTTATTAAAACAAATGGAATTAAACTTTGAAAATATGGCAAACAAAATTTTTGAACAAAATTCCGAAAAATTATCCTCAACAAATAAAGAAAAACTTGAAGACTTTTTCTCAAAATTCAAAGAAAAAATTGAAGATTTTGAAAAACATACAAATGAAAAGTTCAAATGCGAAAACGATAATTTCATCAAATTCGACGAAAACATCAAACAATTCATTGAAGCCGGAATGAAAATTTCACAAGATACAACCTCTCTAACGAAAATTATGAAATCCGACAACAGAACTCAAGGACAATGGGGCGAAATTGTTTTAGAACGCGTACTTGAAGCCTCAGGTTTAAGAAAAGATGAAGAATATTTTATTCAAAAAGCCTCAACAGTTGAAGGTCGTCCTGATGCAATTGTAACTTTACCAGAAAAAAAATGCGTTATGATTGACGCAAAAACCTCTCTGGCTTCATTTTCAGCATACTTAGAAGCAACCACAGACGAAGAAAAAAATCAACACTTAAAAGAATTTAAAGAGTCAACAAAAGCTCATATTGCTGGACTTACAAAACGCGATTACACACCAGAAGACGCGAGCCTTTCACCTGAATATGTTTTAATGTTTATACCAATCGAAAGTTGTTATTCTTTAATGTTTTGCGACGATAATGCTCTTTGGGATTTAGCCTGGAAAAATAAAATCATGCCCGTTTCGCCTTCAACCTTGCTTGCCAGCTTGAAGATAATCAACTCGTTTTTAATGGTTAATCGCCAAAATAACAACGCTCAAGAAATTTCTCGTCTTGCAACAAAAATGTTAGATAAATTCTCGGATATGGCTAAAAATATTCGTTCTGCGCGAGAAAAAATTGATTTAGGGTTAAGACAACTTGATGGCAAAGATAGTATCATTGTAAACGCAGAAAAGATGAAAGATTTAGGCGCAATAATGAACAAAGATATGCCACTTCCAGAAAATCCTGAAGAATAGTTTTATTAATTATTGTAAAATTTTATAAAAAAAACATAAAGTCTTAATTAAAAAATGTCGTCATATACCTTGAAAGAAGGTATGTGTATGGCAATAGAGTCTATTTCTGGAGTAAATTCATATTCTCACATGGCAGTTGGAGCTGTTTCGTTCAGCACGAGTGGACTTAAACCTGAAACTATTAGAAAATTGAAAGCTCTCGGTATAGATCCTGCTTCGGTTAAAACAGAAGCTGAAGCTCAAAATCGTATTGCCGAGGCAGAAAGACAGAAAAAGGTCGAACAAAATCTTTCAGTTCAACCTCATCAAAGTGCGTCAAGCATTGATATGAAACAACTTCACGATGATATTAAATCTTTAGGCGACAAACTTGGTATTAATGTTCAAACAATAAACGATTTAGATAAAATTGCAGACACTCTTAAACTTGGAGTTGATGAATTTGTTAAAGGCGCGTCAGCACAAACAAACATCTCAGACAAAGCAACCGTAAAACTTGGTAATGGTACAGAAGTTAAAGAAGACCCTAAAAAAATTCAAAGTGATTATCAGGATATAAAAGAAAGAATTGATGAAGCTAAAACGGCCAAAAACTCTATGTTCGCAGGTCAAGATATGCTTGCAATGATGAATAAATACGCATTAGGTATTTCATAAAAATAATTAAACCCATATTAGAAAAGAGAAAATCGCGCGAACAAAAATTTTGTTCGCGCGAAAACGTGTAAAAAGGCGGTTTCTTTTAAAAAAGAAACCGCCTTTTTATAAAACTTATGCTTTAATAGCTGATTTTTGTTGTTTATATTCCAACAAACAAGTAGCGAGTTGATCTGGACAACTGGTTGGTTTGCCATTGCAACTAATTCCTTTTAATTTTTCAATAACTTCATCTATTTTCATACCTTTAATAAGACTTTTAATCCCTTGTAGATTGCCGTTACAGCCACCGAAAAATTCACTATCCTGAACCGTTCCATCTTCACTAATTGCAACACGCATTAATTGACAACAAGTTCCTGATGTTTGGTATTCAATAACTTCAACTTTATTATCCATCTTCAAATCTCCTTTTCTCAGATAAAATTATATAACAAATTTTACAACTCTGCAAATTTGCAATACAATAGAATTATGAATAAACACTCACAAAAAGCATTTGAATTATTTCAACAAGGTTATAACTGCGCACAATCAGTTGCAGGAGCTTACGCAGAAGAAGTCGGCATGGATTTTGAAACAATGATTAAAATGTCATCTTCTTTTGGTGGTGGAATGGGTAAACTAAGAGAAGTTTGCGGAGCAGTAAGTGCAATGTTTTTAATCGCAGGATTTAAAAAAGGGTATTCTAACCCAAATGATGACGAGGTTAAACAAAAACATTACGAATTAATTCAAAAATTAGGACACACTTTTAAAGATAAATATTCCACAATTATTTGCAGAGAACTTCTTAATCTTGACGAACAAGAAAGCGCGCCAACACCTACCAAAAGGACTCCAGAATTCTATGAAGAACGCCCTTGCTCTAAATTCATAGTTTCAGCTTGCGAAATATTAGATTCTGTCATTTCAGAAAATTTAACAAAAATTTGACAGAACACCCTACACAGATTACAATTGAAGAATAAAATTTCGGGGGTTTTTTCATGGATTTTGAAAACGAAATTAAAAAATTATTAAATGAACATAAGTATCAAGAAGTTCTTGACACTCTTAAAAATGCCGAAATGACGCTAAATTTACATATTTACAAAGGCGATGCTTACTACGAATTGATGCAATTTGAAAACGCAATTTCTGAATATACAAAAGTTTTAGAAATTGATAATAAAAACATAAAAGCCTACAACAACAGAGGTAATTCAAAAGGTAATTTAGGACAATACGAAGAAGCAATTGAAGACTACAATAAAGCTATTGAAATAAATCCAAAATATGCCGAAGCGTACTTTAATAGAGGACTTGTAAACTATAATTTAAGAAAAATTCAAGCCTCAATTGCAGATTACAACAAGGCTATTGAATTAAATCCTGAAAATTTTATGGCTTATAACAATAGAGGTAACGCAAAAAATTACCTCAAAGATTTTAATGACGCAATTTCAGATTTTGATAAATCAATTGCAATAAATTCAAACCACAATACCTACTTCAATAGAGGACTTGTAAAAGAAAACCTTGAAGATTTCAAAGGCTCTATCGCAGATTATGACAAAGCTTTAGAACTCAAACCTGATGACCTTCAAATTAGATTAAAACGCGGATTTGCAAAATATAAGATTGAAAACTATGACGAGGCCCTTGAAGACTTTGCTACAATCCTAAAAATACAACCTGATAATATTGAAACACTTGTTGTATCGGGCATGACATATTTCAAAAAACAAGATTATGAAAAATCTTTAGATTTATATAATAAAGCACTAAATATTAACCCCGAATATGCAGATGCATATATTAATAGAAGTATTGTTTGTGCAAGTTTAGGTAATTATGAACAAGTTACAAATGATATTAAAAAGATGTTTTCTATGGACATCTTTAGAAATGATTATTTATCTACATTTGAACAAATAAAAGAAATTTTATTAGAAGAAAACTCTGAAAAATCACTTGAATTTTTAAAAGAAATTAACGTACTAGAAAAAGAAATTCCAGATAGATTTCCGAAAAAAACAACCGTTTAATAAGCAAAAAAAAAAAGAGGCTTTTAGAAACCTCCGTTTGGAATTAAGAATTTTTTCAAAATTTAATTATACGTTGCAAATTTATATTTTGTACTAATATAAAAACATTAAAATGAGTTTTAGTTGATTACCCAGTTGGGTAGTTTTTAAGTTAGCCCCTATATTTTGAGCATGTTATAATAAAAAGAAGATAATTTCGAAAGGATTAAAATGATACTTATCACAGGCGCTGGTGGTTATATCGGAAGTCATACTGCAATAAACTTTATAAAAAATGGTTATGATATCGTAGTTTTTGACAATCTTGAAACTGGTCATATAGAAACGATTAATGCATTAAAAAAAATCGCCGATGTAAAATTTGAACAAGGAGATTTGCGCAATATTGAAGACATTGATAAAATTTTTAAGAAATACGAAATTGACGCAGTAATCCATTTTGCAGGATTTTCACTTGTTGAAGAAAGTGTAACTAATCCAGCAAAATACTATCGAAACAATGTTTACGGCACTATGAATTTACTAGATAGTATGATTAAACACAAGGTTAAAAAGATAGTATTTTCATCAACTTGCGCGACTTATGGTGAACCAAAATACACGCCAATTGATGAAAACCACCCTCAAAGTCCGATAAATCCTTATGGAAACTCAAAATTATGTATTGAAATGATGCTAAAAGATTACGATAAGGCATACGATTTAAAATCAATTTGTTTAAGATACTTTAATGTAGCGGGTTGCGACGAACAAACAAGAGTTGGGGAATGGCATGAACCTGAAACACACTTAATTCCAAACATATTAAAATCAACTTTTGGCGAAAATAAAACCTTCAAAATTTTTGGCAATGATTATAAAACACCAGATGGGACTTGCATTAGGGATTACGTAAATGTTGAAGATTTAGCACAAGCACATAGATTAGCGTATCTGTATCTTGAAAAAGAAAATAAATCTGACGTATTTAATTTAGGCACAGAACAAGGCAATAGCGTAAAACAAGTATTTGATACTTGTGAACAAGTTTTAGGCAAGAAAATTGCAGTTGAAACAGTTGCACGTCGAGCTGGCGATCCTGCAAAATTATATGCAAATGCTAATAAAGTAAAAAAACTTCTTCAATGGAAACCAGAAAAAACGCTTGAAGATAGCATTAAAAGTGCCTACAACTGGGAATGTAACTTAGATAACTTTAAAGCAGGTAAATAATGATTTTAGCAATAATCACATCACTTTTATTCATAGTAATAGCAATAATTATAAGATATACAATAGTCCAAAAACCATTAGAGAAAGCCAAAGCCAGTTGGTTATGCTTTGGTTTAGCCATAGGTGCAACAATGGTTTGCACACTTATTTCAGGCGGAGAACAACAAAGCACCTTAATTACAGGCTTTGCAACAATACTTTTAAGCTATAATATTTTGAATAGATAAATATTACTTACAACTTGTATTTTCCCAAGAAAGAGTTGTTCCATTAGGACAAACGCCTTTATTTGCTTTTAGATAGTCCATATTACCTGTTTCAATTACCCAAGCAGCACAACTAGTTGATTCTCTAAAACAACTAGCATCAGAAGAAAGTTTTGAACCCATTGGATAAACTCCAGTTTTTGTGATATAAAACAAAAATAAGTCTTTTCCAATAGTATTAGCACCTTTTGCACCATCAATATCTACGTAAAACCCCCCACAACCTTCACGCAAAGGGTTGTTTGTAGTATCACTAGAAGAATAGTCTTCATTGCAACTTCCATTGATAATGTCAAAAGCAATTGCTGTACCATCAGCAAATAAATATTTTGGATGAGATTTGTATAATGCACCTTCAACAAAATTTAGCCCCGTTGCATTACCATCTAAATCTTTGTATGGTACAGTAGCCATACACCCATTTTCATCTGAAGGACAATTTTTTGATATCTTCATAAATTCTGTTACTCTATTTGCAAAACGTTCAGACATAGTTACATTGTTATTATTATCATTAATAAACCATTCGTCAATAGGACCATAAACTGCAGTTGCACGACCGAAAGCGTCTTCCAAATTGGAATAAACTTTTTTCAATTTTGCGACTTTTTCTCTATCACCTGTCGATTGGTTTAAGTTCGGAATAGTAAGTGCTGCAACTACGCCAATGATACCCATTACGACAAGGGTTTCAGCTAACGTGAAGGCGATAGCCTTCACTAGTGAGTTGTGAGTAGTGAGTTGTGAATTGACTTTATTGTCATTGCGAATGACAACGCTAGTGAAATGAGCAACTTGTCCGAGTGAAGCAATAATCCAAGACAGTTGTGAATTGACATTATTGTCATTTGTTTGTTTATTATTTGTCGATGCACTATTCACAAGCGACAATTCACAACACTTCTTTTTTATGCTCTCAAAAAATCTTTTTACTAAATCGTACAAAGAGGCATTACTACTAGGTTTGCCCCCCCCCCGAGGTTGTAATTC
>CAKUXD010000024.1 GCA_934699705.1 uncultured Candidatus Melainabacteria bacterium | reverse complement strand
GCTCACACGGCGCCCTACGCAAAATCCGCTCACAACTCACTAGTAAAAGCTATCGCTTTTACCCTCGCTGAAACCCTTGTCGTAATGGGTATTATTGGCGTAGTTGCAGCGTTGACTATTCCAAACTTAAACCAATCGACAGGCGACAGAGAAAAAGTCGCAAAATTAAAAAAGATTTATTCAAACCTAGAAGACGCTTTTGGTCGCGCAACTGCGGTTTATGGACCAGTTGATGAATGGTCTAATGGTATTGATGTTAGTGATAGTGAAGCACTAGAAGGTCGTCTTACAGATCGTATAACAGAATTTATGAAAATATCAAAAAAAGTTGATTTTCGAACTTTTATATCGGCTGATGGTGCTGAATTTATTGTGTCATTGTATTATGATGGTTTTGGTAATAATAGTAATCATTATCCAAATATGAAATATTATGGAATTGTGTATGTTGATATAGATGGTTCAAATAAAGGTAAAAATAAAGACAGTTACGATAAGTTTGAGTTCTCAATAACAGATCAAGGTATTTTTCCTTCTAATACACAATACTATATAGAAGACTACATTGGAAATGAGGGACCTTGTGCTCTTGGTTCTTATTGCACCGCTTGGGTAATAATTAACGGTAACATGGATTATTTGAAATGTTATGATGATTTAACTTGGAGCGGTAAAACAAGTTGTAAATAGCTATTACTCACAAAATTTCCACTTTATAGAGGATTAAAAAATCCTTCTGGCATGGTATTTTCGTAGTGTCGAATATAAATGGAAGAATTTTTTATGTTGTCAAACAATTTTGATGAAAAGATGTTAGCTGCTGACATTTTTGAAGTTAAAAAGGCTTCAAACGCCATAACAAAATTATGGCAAAACGCGAAAGACATCGAAATCACATTTGATTTTTTAGAACCAAACGGACCTTTGTCTAAAATTTTTGGAAAATTTGCAAAAAATCATTAAAATGTGAACAAAATTAAATAGTTTTACTCTAAATACGTTGTTGTATAACGCATTAAGAAATTTTAATCTAATTATGCGTTTCAACTTCAGTTTGTAGTGAAAAAATTAAGCGCTTTATGAAATTTATTTTAAATTTTTATAAGGTGCTGTTTTTGTATTCAAAATTTTTCGATAAACTTGCCATTATTCACCAAAAAATATATAATTTATTTATGACAATTATAAGAAAATTAAGAAATTCTGATAAAAATAAAGTAAAAGATATGATTTCTTTTTTAGGCAATGATGAGGCTGAAAAGTTTGTAAAAAAACTTGTAAACACTTCTTGCGCACTTTTTCATTATTGGTTGCCTTTAAAAATGAAATTTCAGACAGAATCTTATGTTTTGGTGGATAAAGATGATTTACATGGTATGATTTCAGTTTTGCCAGTAAGCGGAAATCCTTTTAAAATCAATATTACAAAACTTTTGTTTAAAACTGATTATTACGACATTGGAAAACAGCTTGTAGAGTTTGTAATTTCTCGTTTTGGGGCAAAAGGCGCTCAAACATTTATTGTCAATATCGACGAATCTTTTGATGAACTATTAAAACTGTTTATAGACGGTTGTGGATTTAGAAAGTGTGCGTCTGAGGAGTTATGGAGAGTTAATAATATTGATTTTAGAACTCCGGAAACAACCGCTTTCAGAACCTTTAAAAATTCTGATGCGCAAGCCGTAGCAATGCTTTTTAATGACTCTTTAATAACTTATTTTAAGCCGTCGTTATTAAAAACAAAGGGCGAATATTTAGAAAAAATATTTAAAGGTTTGGCTGATAATACTGAATTAAAGTATGTTTTGGAAGATGAAAATTTACAAACAATTTTGGCTTATTTTTCATTGGAAACGTATGATAATCATAATTATATCCTTGATATAACTGCCTCAAACGGATTTGAACTGAATTTTGATGTAATTTTAGGATTTGCCAAAGCACAAATTGCAAAACGTCAAAAAGACTTTTCCTTGTTTATAAAATTAAAAAAATATACTCAAAATTCTGAAAATTTAGAACAGTATTTAAAAGACAAAGATTTTAAATGCGTGCAAAGCCAAATGGTGCTTGTAAAAGACTTTTATAAGCTTATAAAACAAGATGTTCCGACACATGAAGTTGTCTTGTTTTCAGAAACAAGCCGACCTGTTTTTAAAATTTAAAATTGCAAAACTTCGTCAGGTTGCATAATCTGGCAGTTTAAGTTTTTTGTTTGTAACATCATAGAAAATCTTTTAATATCCACTTCAATTACATCGAAAGTGTTGTAATGTATTGGAATTGTAACTTTTGCACCTATCCAAAGCGCTGCTATTGCGGCATTATCTATATCCATTGTATATGTTCCGCCAACTGGAATAAGCGCAATATCAGGATTATATAACCTTCTAATTAGTTTCATATCACTATAAAGTGAAGTATCACCTGCGTGATATATTTTTACTCCGTTTATATCCAAAATAATTCCGGCAGGCATTCCTGTGTAAACGCCGTCAATAGTAGAACTAGAGTGAAACGCTGGTACAAATAAGGCTTTTCCCCAATCATATTCTATCCAACCGCCAAAATTAACACCACGAGCGCGAGAACCTTTTTGCATACAGTAATTTGCTAATTCATATATTGCTGTAATTAAAGCTCGTTTATTATTTGCAATATCAATAGCACTTCCTAAGTGATCAGCATGACCATGCGTTAAAAAGATGTCTGTAATATTTTCATTTCTGTAATCATAATTACTTACTTGCAAAAATGGATCTATAAGAATAGAGCGTTCTGGAGTTTTAATTTCAAAAGCACTGTGTCCTAAATATTTTAAATCGAAAGCCATAATTTCCCCTTTTGTTTTAATTTAGCATAATTTATTGTAAAATACAAATATGCAAAGTTATGAAAAATATATGAAAAAATGTTTTGAGCTTGCAAAGAAGGGTTTAGGAAAAACCTCTCCAAATCCGCTTGTAGGTTGCATTGTTTTGGATAAAAATGGAAATGAAATATCAAGTGGATACCATGAAAAATATGGTGAAAACCACGCAGAACGCAATGCACTATTGAATTTAAAACAAAACGAAGCTCAAGAAGGTACATTAATTGTTAATTTAGAACCTTGTTCTCATTTTGGCAAAACTCCGCCATGCGCAGATTTAATTATTGAAAGAGGTTTAAAAAAAGTTGTTATTGCAATGAGAGATGTAAATCCAGTTGTTGCAGGTAATGGTATTAAAAAACTTCAAAATGCAGGAATAGAAGTAATTGAAGGAGTGTTAGAGCAAGAGGCACAAGAATTAAATGAAATTTTTATAAAAAATATGCAAAAGAAGGCGGTTTTTGTTGCCTTAAAAACCGCAACAACACTAGACGGAAAAATTGCAACAAAAACCGCCCAGTCAAAATGGATAACTTCTCAAACTTCCCGTAATAAAGGAAAAGAATTGAGAACTTTTTATGATGCTGTTTTAACAACTTCTTCCACAGTTCTTGCTGATAATCCGAAATTTGAATGTAAAACAAAAATTTTACTTGATAGACAGTTAAAATGTAATTTTGATATGAGATATTTTAAAACAGGTAAAATTTATGTAGCAACGTGTATTTCAAATTTACCAAATACCACTGAAAATATTGAATTTATTCAATGTCCAGAAAAAGACGGACAAATAGATTTAAAATATCTTTTTGAGAAATTGTTTGAACAAAAAATTATGTCGATTTTTGTTGAAGCTGGTGGAATTTTGAATGGCGAATTAATTGAACAAAATTTAGCAGATAAAATTTATCAATTTATAGCTCCAAAAATTATTGGCGATAATGAGGCAAAAAGTGCATATTCAGGGCGTAATGTTGAAAAATTAGATTTAGCACGAGATTTTGAAATTAAATCTATTGAAAAACTTGATACAGATATTTTATTAACAATGAAAAAAGCTACCTAGTTACATTTTGTTAATTTAACTAACTTTTATTAGCAAAAAATTTTTTGACAAATGTTAAACTATCTATAAGAAAGGATTAAATATGCAAATTAGAAATATTTTACCAAATGCGTCTGTAAATAACTCAAAAATATCAAAGGATATAATCAAAACTAAACCTATGCCTATGGATAGCGTTAGTTTTTCAACAAATATAAAAGAAAATGAAAAGAATTTCGTCAAATTGCGAGAAGAAATTTCAAAAGAAATGAAGCCTATTATGTCTAATGCGGAAGCAGCTTGCTGGGACTTTTATACAGAAAGCTCACCTGAAAATATGGATAAAATGAACCTTGCACAAGACAAAGCAAACGATTTTTATGATAACAAAGAAATTTATGCAAAATTAAAAGAAATCAATGAAGCAGGCGGTGTTAGTGATAAAAAGTTAAAAAAACAACTTAGAAATCTTACAACTACCTTCGGTGATGGTATTGAATATAAAGAAGAACTTAAAGCTATGAGTACAAAAGAGAACGAAATTTCTCAAAAACTTAACTCATATCAAATGACAATTGACGGAAAACCTGTTTCAAAGGCCGAAATCTCAAAGATTATGGAAACAGAAAAAAATCCTGAAATTCGTAAAAAAGCTAATGATGCAAAAATTAAATCAGGTGATTTAATTGCAGAAAATTTAGTTGAATTAGTAAAAATGCGTAATAATTTTGCTAAGAAAAAAGGCTATGATAACTATTTTGATTATATGTTAGAAGAAAATTATGATATCAAACCAAAAGAACTTGATAAACTTTTAACAGATGTTGCAAAAAATACAAAAGACTCCAATAAAAAAGTTATGGACAATGTAAAAACAGAATTGTCAAAAGCTTTTAATGTTGCACCAGAGGATTTGAGAAGTTATCATTTTGGGTATTTGGCAGGTGAAGACCCAGAAAAACTTGTTAATGACCAAATTAAAACAAAAGAAGAAGTCGTAGATATTTCAAAACGTGCTTATGCAGGCATGGGCTATGATGTGGATAAACTTCCAATTAAATTAGATTTGTTCCCTCGCGAAAATAAAAATACTCATGGATTCTCGTTCCCAATTGAAGCAGGCAAGGACGCTAGAATTTTGGCAAATTTAACTAATAATGTTTCAAGTATTGATACTTTAATGCATGAATTAGGCCATTCAGTATTTACAGTAAAAACAAATTCAAAATTACCATATATGGAGCAAGATACAACAAACACAATGACAGAAGCTATCGCTATGATGATGGGCGATTTGCCAAGAACAGAAGGACTTGTAAAAGATAAAGTTTCACCAGAAGTTTTTGCAAAATTCCAAAAATCAGCAGCTGAAGAAGATTCAAAATTTGTAGGCTCAAGTATGGCAATAATTGATTTTGAACGAAATATGTACAAAAATCCTGACCAAGATTTAAAACAACTTTGGAAAGATATGAGCGTTAAATACAAAGGTAGAAGTGAAAAAGATGAAGCAACAAACGAATGGGCAACAATTCCACACTTTTTATCACACCCAGCGTATTATCAAAACTATTTCAGAGCATCTTTAATCAAAGCTCAATTATATGACGCCTTGACAGAAAAATTTGGTAATATAACTGAAAATAAAAATACGGCAAAATACTTAAACGAACATATTTTCCAATATGGCGGTTCAAAAGAAGACGATGAAATTTTAGAAGAAGTTACAGGAAAACCACTTTCAGCAGATGCTTTCTGTGAAAGAATTAATAAATTAACAAAATAGGAGAATTATTATGAGTATGAATGTAAATGGAGATAATAATCCTAAAAAATCTAATAATAAATCGAATATAACAAAAACCACAAGTAACCAAAGCGAAATAACTCTTTTTGGGGACAATAATCCTAAAAAATCAAGTGATTTGCCAACAATTTTTGCTCCAAATGATAAGACTTCTGTAAAAATCCCGTCAGTAGTTGATGAGTTAGAAAAACGAAATCAAAAATCTTATAATGCATTTAAAAAGCCTGCTTTTTTAATGACAGATGAGGAAAAGAAAGAAGCAGAAAAATTAAAAAAAGAAGAACAAAAGAGAAAAAATTATCAAAAAACATTAGAGAATAAAGAAAAGGCAGAAAAAGCTCGTCAAAAAGTAATAAGAAATTATAAAGAGTATATTGAAAAATATAAAATTAATGTAAAAGGAAAAACGGCAGAACAAATAAAACGAGAAGTTTTGGAAAAATATCAAAAAGACGACACAATAGGAAAACCAAAGCAATCTAAAAAAACTTCGCCTAAAAGACAAGACTCTGAAGAAAATCCAAAATCGTATAATTATGCGACCGACCCAAAACCAGTAAAGAATAATAGAGGTTTTAGCACTAGAGAATATAATTCACTAGAAAACGAACGTGAAAATCTTGATAGTTCAAATTATGATATGGACGAAAGAGACAGAACCGATAAAGACTTTGTATACACTTCTGAAAGAAGTACAAGTCGAACTCAAGAAACTGACAAGTCTTACAGAAAACAACGTGAATTACATGCTGAAAACGAAATTGACAGTCTTAAATATTCTCATGACAAATCTGCAATAATGGTTGAAACTTACGGCGGATTTAGAGAAGCAACAGTTTTTGGCGACAGACAAGGTTATCATGGCAAAGTCGGAACTAATAATTTCAAAATGTATAAACGTGAAAACGGTTGGGACCCAGGAAGCCAATATTTAGGTAGAATTGGACGTCTTGATGTCGATGTTGAAGAACGAGAAATTCAATATACAATGCGTGGTTTAAACCATTATTTTGGTAAAATCGGCGATAATGATTTTGAAATGGAATCTAAATCAAAAGAATTTTCACGTGCAGATCGTGTAATTTACGAAGGTAAATACAAAGGCAAATCTTTTCA
The DNA here is from genome assembly GCA_934699705.1 of uncultured Candidatus Melainabacteria bacterium. Taxonomy (GTDB): domain Bacteria; phylum Cyanobacteriota; class Vampirovibrionia; order Gastranaerophilales; family Gastranaerophilaceae; genus UBA6984. The sequence continues at coordinate 21,443 of CAKUXD010000024.1, read as the reverse complement.
AGTAGAAGTTGGAAGAGATAACATAGAAAAAGACGATGGCGACAGAGTTATCAGAGGTTATTTCAATGGACAAAGAGTTGATATCAAAAAACGCCCTGCAAAATTAACTGATAATGATAGATTAAAAGTGAAAGATTTACCAAAAGATTTTGAAGACGTTGTATCATTTATCTTTGTTGCGCATGCAGAATTAGAAAAATCAGGTAAATTAAAGGAGTAAACTATGGCAGATATGAACATTAACGGTGTAAATAACTTACAAAATACAAACTTAACTAAAACAGAAAAAGCTGAACAACAACCAGAAGAAATTATGCTTTTTAATACTGCAACTCCAGAAAGCCCAGAAGCAGAAGGTAAAATTAGGAGAACGGTAGCTGACAATTATAAAGGTAATATTGCAGGACAAGATTTTAAATTGAGAAGAAGAAAAAATATTACTGAAAGAGGTTATCAAATTGTTGGTAGTGTTGGTGATAAAAAAATTGATGTTGAAGAACGCAACAAAATAGTTTCGTTTACTAATGAAAAAACCTTTTCAGGTAAAATTGGCAATGAAAAATTTAGTATGAAATCAAATGAAAAAGCACTTTCTGTAACTGCTAAAAAAACTTATAAAGGTACGTACAAAGGTAAATCATTTAAAGTTGAATATGCAAAAGAAAACGCTATTTTAGATGATGGCGATAGAGTGATGACAGGTACTTATGGAAATCAAAAAGTTGATGTGAAATTTGATAAGAAAATTTTTGGATTTTCTAATGGTATTGATGAAAATAAATTACCAAAAGATTTTGCTGATGTTGCTGCTTTAATAATAGTTGTTAACGAAGATCAAATTAAAAGAAGTAAAAATCCAAATGATGGAAGTGTAAACTAAAATTTTGAATAAAAAAGTTCTGGGTCGTTTTTAAACGACCCAGAACTTTTTTGTATTAATATTATTTCTTTTTATCAGAGCGTTCTCGCACCGAAATTCTTATTGTTGTGCCAAAAAATCCAAAGGCTTCGCGAAGTTTATTTTCAATATAGCGTTTATAGTGGTCTTTCATTAAGTCTGCATTATTCGCAAAAAGCACAAAAGTTGGTGGTTTTATGTTCACCTGAGTTGAATACAACAATTTCAAGCGTTTATTTTTAACACTTTGAGGCGGATTAAGTAAATATGCCTCGTTTATGACTTTATTCAATAAACCTGTTGAAATGCGTTTTGTACATTCAGCATAAACTTCCATAGATTTTTCATAAATTTGGTTTAATCTTTGCTTTGTTACTGCGCTGATGTAAATTTTCGGAGCATAACTCAGAAATGGGATTTCATTTACAAGTTTTTTTTCGAATTGACTTACTGAATTTGACTGTTTATTTTCGATTAAATCCCACTTGTTAATAGCAATGATTAAACCTTTGCCAGCTTCAGTAATAATTGAAGATATTTTTTTATCTTGATCTGAAATTCCTTCTGTTGCGTCGATTACAAGAATTGCAATATCGCATTCGCGAATTGAGTTTATAGCTCTATCAACAGCAAATTTTTCAACGCCATAATCTACTTTTGCTTTTTTTCTAATTCCGGCAGTGTCAATAATAGTAAATTCTTGATTTTTGTAAGTTAATTTACTATCAATGCTATCACGTGTTGTACCTGATACATCAGAAACAATAACTCTTTCTTTTCCTAAAAGAGCGTTTACAATAGAGGATTTACCAGCATTAGGGCGACCAACAATTGCAAGTTTAATATCTTTATCTTCTTCATTTTCTTCATCGACTTCAAAATCTTCTGTAAGGATTTCTAACAAATCGCCCACACCTCCAGAGCCATGAAGTGCAGATATACCAATAGGTTCACCCAATGCAAGCGAATAAAACTCGCTTGTAAAAAGTGCTTGAGCGGGGCTATCAACTTTATTAACTGCTAAAAATATAGGCTTTTTACTTTGGCGCAGAATATTTGCAATATCTTCATCAACAGGCGTAACGCCGTCTTTGCCGTCAACAATAAAAATAATTTTTTCAGCTTCTTCGCAAGCAATTTTTGCTTGGTCATAAATAGAAACCATAATTTCCTCTTCATCGCCAGGGATAATTCCGCCAGTATCAATAACAGTAAACCATTTATTTTGCCATTCTACGTCAAAATAAATTCTATCACGAGTAACACCAGGCATATCGTCAACGATTGATTGACGTTTGCCGACAAGGCGATTAACAAATGTAGATTTACCGACATTTGGACGCCCAACTATTGCAACTATTGGTTTTCTTTTCATAGTTTTTATTGTAACATAGACATGGATTTATGGGGGATTTTTTATGCAATATCCAAATTTAGAAGAATTAATTGAGGTTATAAGAACTTTACGTTCAGAAAACGGCTGTCCTTGGGATAGAGAACAAACACACGCTTCTCTTAGACCTAATATGCTGGAAGAAGCCTACGAAGCCGTCGATGCAATTGATGAAAATGATATGACTCATTTGCGTGAAGAATTAGGTGATGTCTTATTACAAGTTCTATTACACTCCCAAATTGCAGATGAAAACAACGATTTTAATATCGAAGATGTTGCAAAAGAATTAAAAGATAAATTAATCCACAGGCACCCTCACGTTTTTGGTAACACAAGGGTTAAAAACGCTGACGATGTTGTCGTTAATTGGGATAAATTAAAACAAGAAGAAAAAACTGAACGAAAATCTCAAATGGACGGAATTGCTAAAAGTCAATCAGCGTTAATGTCTGCGCAAAAAATTTCAAAAAGAGCTGTAAAAGTTGGTTTTGAATGGGATAAAATCGAAACTCTTTGGGATTGCGTAAATTCTGAAATGCGTGAATTTAAAGAGGCTTGTGATGAAAAAAATAAAGCTCACATGGAAGACGAAATGGGCGATATCCTTTTTGCAATCGTGAATTTAGCTCGTTGGCATAAATTAGATGCAGAGCAATGTCTGATTACTGCAAACAGAAAATTTGAAAAAAGATTTAGAAAAATGGAAGAATTAGCAATAAAGCCATTGACAGAATATTCTTTTGAAGAATTTGACAAATTATGGAAAAGTGCTAAAAAAGCCTTAAAATAAAAATAAAGCGGACATAAAAAGTCCGCTGAAATATGGATAGTAATAAGATTATAGGGATATTTAGGGATAAATATATTTTTTTAAACCATTAATTCTTCCAGTCCTTCAATTTTTAACCATGGTGGTGGTCCAAACTGAAAGTTTGAAGTATCATTAGCAGAAGCATTCTCCGCGACAGAAGCCGTTTTGTTGGCAAGCTGTTTTTCTTCTTCTAACATTTTTTCTATTTGTTCGTTAATTTGGTCTATAATTTGGCTAAAAACATCTTCTACTGAATTATCGTCTTTTTCTTTTGTTTCATTTGCTTTTTTGTAAGCCTCTAAGCTGGAAACATCTTTTAATAATTTAAGCATCATAGAATCATCACTATTTAATAGTGAATTTAAACCATTGACCATTATTTAACTTTCCTCACAATGTCTATTTATATTCGGGGGTAAACTTTTTGTTTACATGGATATTCTGTCATTTTTGTGCAAAAATCGCAATACTTTACATGGTTGAGATTTCTTAAAAAGCATGCCGAAAAAGCATGTTATTCATGCTTTTTCGGCATAAATTTATCTGAAATCAACAAATTCAACGTTATTTTTAAACAAATTACAAATTTCAACAAATTCTTCATCTGTATAACTTGTTTCACGCATCATTTTTTCATCTAAAGTTTTTGTTGGTAAAAATTTTTGCAAGTAATATTTTTTTGCACCTTTTATAAGTTCGCTAATTTGTTTAAAATCTTCTAAAGAAAGTTGAGATTTAACCACAGTTGTTCTAAATTCATAATTAACTTCGCCATTTATGATTAAATCAATACTTTTTTTAATTTTTTCAAGATTTACATTAGCTCTTGTAATTTGTTCATACTTGTTAAACGGAGCTTTAATATCCATTGCAACAAAATCTAATAAATTTTCATCAAAAAGTTCTTTTAACAATTCGGGATTTGTTCCGTTTGTATCAAGTTTTACCAAAAATCCCAGTGATTTAATTTGTTTTATGAATTCTTTCAGTTCTTTATGCAAAGTTGGTTCTCCGCCAGTAATTACAACCCCGTCAAGTTTTCCCTTGCGGGTTTTTAAAAACTCAAAGAACGCCGGCACTAAAAGTGCCGGCTCTTTGTGTTCAAATAATTCTGGATTGTGGCAGTAACCACAACTGAAATTACAACCTTGCGTAAACACTATACATGCGATTTTTTCAGGATAATCGATGAAAGTTGTTTTTTGCAAACCTGCTATTTCAAAAGACATTCTTCTCTTTCCTTAGAAAGTTCTAAACTATTTGAAATATCAAAAGTCTTTCTATTTTTAAACTCATCGCGTTTACCTTTGTTCCATTGTTTTACAGGTCTGATGAAACCAACTACACGCGAGTAGATTTCACAAGTATCTTCACATGTTGGACAAGTTTCGTGTTCACCTGCAATATAGCCATGATTTGGACAAACGCTGAAAGTAGGTGAGAATGTAAAGTATGGAAGTTTGTAGTTTTCACATACTTTTCTTACGAAATTTTTCATTGTTTCGATATTATGACATCTTTCACCTGCGAATACGTGAACTGTTGTTCCGCCTGTGTACTTTGTTTGTAAATCATCTTGCATATCCAATAGTTCAAATACGTCATCTGTGTAATTTACAGGTGCGTGTGTTGAATTTGTATAATAAGGTTCGCCTTCGTCGTTTGCAGTGATTATATCTGGATAAGTTTCTTTATCAAGTTTTGCCAGTCTGTAAGTTGTACCTTCCGCAGGAGTTGCTTCTAAGTTGTAATTATTTCCTGTTTCTTCTTGATATTTAGTAATTTCATCTCTCATAAAGTCCATAACTTTTAGAGCAAATGCATGACCTTTTTCTGTTGTAATATCTTCACCGAATAAATTTAAGCATGCTTCATTCATACCGATTAAACCAATTGTTGAGAAGTGGTTTTTCCAATATTGATTAAATCTTGAGTGAATATCTCTTAAATAGAATTTTGTATATGGGTACAAATTATTTTGAGTGAATTTTTCAACTAATTTTCTTTTAATTTCTAAAGATTCTTTAGCTAATAACATTTTATTTGTTAGCAATTGGAAGAATTCTTCTTCGTTCTTTGCTTCATAACCGATTTTTGGCAAGTTTACTGTAACGACACCAATAGAACCAGTTAGAGGGTTTGAACCAAATAAACCACCGCCACGATATTCAAGTTGTCTGTTATCAATTCTCAATCTGCAACACATTGAACGCGCATCTTCAGGATTTAAATCAGAATTTACGAAGTTTGAAAAGTTTGGAATACCGTATTTTGCAGTAATTTCCCACAAACCATCAAGGTCTTTGTTGTTCCAATCAAAATCTTTTGTAATGTTGTATGTCGGAATTGGGAAAGTAAATACACGACCTGAAGCATCGCCTTTCATCATAACTTCAAAGAACGCTTTATTAACCATATTCATTTCTTCTTGGAATTCACCATAAGTTTCTTCCATAATTTCGCCACCAATGATAACACCTTGGTCTTTGTAGTAGCTAGGTACAGTTAAGTCCATTGTAATGTTAGAAAATGGAGTTTGGAAACCAACGCGTGTAGGCACGTTCATATTAAACACAAATTCTTGCATAGCCTGAAGAACTTGGTCATAATTTAATTTATCGTATCTGATAAATGGCGCTAATAAAGTGTCAAAGTTTGAAAACGCTTGAGCACCAGCTGCTTCCCCTTGAAGTGTGTACATGAAGTTTACTATTTGACCTAAAGCAGTTCTGAAGTGTTTTGCAGGAGCAGATTGAACTTTACCTTCAACACCTCTAAAACCTTCCATTAATAGGTCTTTCAAATCCCAACCAACACAATATGATGCTAAAATATTCAAATCGTGAATATGAATATCACCATTGTTATGAGCGTTTTTAATATAATCTGGATAAATCTTATTTAGCCAGTAACTTTTTGAAATATTTGAAGCAATGTAGTTATTCAACCCTTGGATTGAGTAACCCATGTTTGAGTTTTCATTAACTTTCCAGTCAATTTCTTTTAAATAATCGTCTGTCATATCCACAGAAGCGTTGCTTGCAAAATCTCTTAATTTGTTGTGTTGTTCACGATACAAAATATACGCTTTTGCAGTTTGTTTGTATTCTGAAGATAACAAAACCTGTTCAACAATATCCTGAATTTCTTCAATTGTCGGTGCTTTTAGGTTAGATTGTTTTTCTCTAACGAAGTTTTTAATAATACCGATAACATTTCTTGTAAGTTGTTGAGCGGTTTTGGCATCAAATTCTTTTGTAACGTTTGATGCTTTTTCAATGGCGTCGGTAATTTTTGCCGAATCAAATTCTGCTAATGCGCCATCTCGTTTGATAATTTTGTCCATAATGACCTCCTAGTCGCGTAAGTGTAATAACAAATCAAATAAGCATTCCGACTTTTACGGTTGCGGACCAGCGAGGGACTTCCACCCTTACTTTCCTTACTTGATAAATCTATTTTATCATATAGTTAAAAGTCATGGATAAACTTAACAAATGTTTATAAAAAAATATTAATTAGTGAGTCGTGAGTTGTGAGTCGAGTTTTGTTTGACTATAAGTCAATAAGCGTTTAAGACGATAAGTCGATTTATGGTTAAAAAGACATTTTGAACATAAATGAACTTAATGCCTTATAGCCTTAATGTCTTAAAGCTTTATCATATAGAATATCAACTCACCATTCACCATTCACCATTCACAACTCACTATCTGTATAGTTGATTTAATTTCTATTTTAATTTAAAATATTTTTAAGTCGTACTCCACGGGGGCATAGCGGACCTCTCGACCCGAACGCTTTAGCGGGGTGCAGAGCCTACTGTGAGGGCTTTGTGGGTATTGATGAGTTATTTAATATCGTTGACGGGCTGAATTGCGATGGCGTAATCTGTCGAACCATGTCAGGGTGGAAACACAGCAGCATTAAGGCAATCTTTGCGGGTGTCGTATTTTTGGTCAAGAGGTGTTAGGTAGCAAGTCATTATTTGCAAAGTTCGATAGGTAGTGGTACGGCTTTTTTATTATTTTTTATGTTATAATTTCTTCTATGGAAACTTTAGCTCAATTTGTACAAAGAAAAAGAGAAATTTTAGGCTTAACTCCATTTGGTTTGTCTAAAAAATGTAATGTTCCTGCGGTTATTATTGAAGAAATTGAAGCAGGACGTGAACTTTTTTTGTCTGTAACCGTTAGGCAAAATCTTTCAAAAGGTTTGCGTTGTACTGCAGAAGAAATCAAAGCTCTCGAAAAAGATTTTGAATTTGAAGAAGTGCCTATGGAAGTTATGGACGTGTTAAAACAACGAATTTTAAACGGCGAAACAGAATTATATTGCCCAAAATGTAAGTCATTATTGAAGGTGCGCATTGAACAAATGTATGATTTAGAAGATAACCTTGTTTATGCCCCTCGTGGTTATTGTCCAAAATGTGTTTTTCAAATTAAATAATTTATAAAAATATATTAACTTTTGTAAAATCTGCCCAAAATCATGTCAATTTTTACCTTCAGGACACTTTAACATGTCATCAGAAGGAAATAGTAAAGTAGATTTTATAAAGGAGAATTTAACATGTTTACAGGTATTCCATATTATGGCACAACTTATGGTAATCGTCCTTATCGTAGAGAAATGGGTGAAACACCTGAAGATATGGCAAAAGCTGTGAAATGGCAAGAGGCTCAAGAAGCAAAAACTCGTGGTGATAATTACAGACCAAGAGAAATGGGTGAAACACCTGAAGATATGGCAAGAACAGGCTCTGCAAGAGATACATACTCAACTATGCCAGCTCGCGGAACTTCAAGAAGACCAAGAGAAATGGGCGAAACACCAGAAGATGTAGCAAGAAATAATCAACCTAAAGATAGCCGTCAAAGAGAAATGACAGAACAAGAAAAAGTGTTAGATTTGTATGCATAATCTGTTTGATTGAAAAGTTTGATAAAGCGCCGAACGGTTTACCGTTCGGCGCTTTATTCATTTGTGGATTTTGCGTTCCGCAAAATCCACAAAGCAGTTATCATTAATTAAAGGCAAGTATCTTTATCAATAGCCATGGTAATTAAAGATATAAAAGCGCTAATTCCGACAAGTAAATAAACAGCTCTAGTCCAGATTGTCATATCACCAAACAATCTAGCAACCAAATCGAAATTAAAAGCCCCAATTAACCCCCAATTTAGCGCACCGATAATAATAAGAAGATAACTAACTAATTTTACATATTGCATCATATCACGCGACCTTTCTTGAATACTGACAATAATATTATTGAAGAAAATTTTGGTTATTTTATTCGTAGAAAGTTTAATTTTTGAAAAAAAAGATACTACGTTAGAGTAATAGCACTTGAAAAAGGTTAGAAATGTGATATACTAGTAAAAAAGGACATATTTTCATGGGGACGTACTGGATTTTGACAGGATGTTTGATGGGAATAGGTTGCGAGTCCGAGCGCTGTTCTCGGTTATCAACGAGCAAAACAAATTAAGTGCTAACAACAATGTTGTAGTAGCTGATTTTTCTAGAGCAAGAGCTCTAGCTGCGTAGATTAAGTTCCGCAGTTCAGCCTTCTATGTAGTCCATCTTGCCGATTATATAGGAGCCACCATGCAAGACGCAGTGCGGTAATGATTGTAGCCGTATCAAGATAACAATCGAGGTGCGGAACACTTAAAAATCCTTTGATTAAGTTATCTGGTTTGACTTTTCCTGACTTAGTTGAGCGAATAAAGCCTACACTCGTAGAGATTTATTTTTATCCATTTTGGACGCGGGTTCGACTCCCACCGTCTCCACCATTTATAAAATAAGGTGTTTGGTATGAAAAATATATTTATTGTTGGCGGAAGTGGATTTGCAAGAGAATGCTACAATACATTAATTTATCTTGCTGATTATGGAAAAGAGATAACTTTCGGCGGTTTCTTAGGATATAAAACAAAAGAATTTGGTGAAGTTGATTATAAAACTTATCAACATTTGTATAAAGGTGATGTTGATGATTATGAATTTGGCGAAGATGATTACTTTATTATAGGTTCTGGTAATATAAGTTTAAGGCGTGAAATTTATGAAAACTTAAAAACAAGAGGTGTGAATTTTTACACGTTAATTAGTATTGATTCTGTTATTACCGAAACCTCTGAAATTGGAGAAGCATGTATTTTACAAAAGTCAGAATTAAGTGTAAATGTAAAAGTTGGAAAATGTAATATTCTTAATGGTGGAGTGAATGTTGGTCATGATGCAGAAATCGGTGATTTTAACGTTATTGCACCCAGAACAACTATTTTAGGCGGAGTAAAAATAGGCGATTTTAATTCAATTGGAACAAATGCGGTTTTACTTCCTCATGCTAAAATCGGAAATAACAACAAAATTGCACCACTTAGCGCAGTTTATAGAGGTTGCAAAGACAACTGCTATATGATTGGAAATCCTGCTCTTAAAGAAGGTTCAACTCTTTAATTATTTGTTTAAAAGAGCATAAACAGGAGCATAAATTTTTTCTACTTCTTTTTGTCTGTTTTTGTCAGACATTTGTTTTAATTCTTCGTTTGTATATTGTTTAAATACAGTATTTAAAACAATTTTCATATTTTTTGCAAGAGAGTCTGCATTCTTTGCTTCAAAATAAAAAATATTGTTAAATTTTGAATATTCCTTATTTATTGGGATATCACTCATAATTATTGGTTTTCCAAGAGATAATGATTCGCCGACTGCGCCTGCGCCTGCGCCACCTTCATAAAGCGACGGTTGGATTACGGCTACCGACTTTTTAATTAATTCTACTTGTTCTGGTTTATCAATAAGACCTAAAATTTTTATATTATTTTCTAAATCCCATTCTTTAATTTTTTGTTGTAATTCGCCAAAATATTCAGGATTTCTGTAATCATCAGTTTTACCTGTGCAAACTACACAAGTATCTATTCCGTTATCTTTTAGTTGTTTTACCGCCTCAATTACAGTAATATGTGATTTATGTTTCCAAAACTGAGAACATACCATAAAATATTTCTTAGGTAATTGATATTTTTCTATAACATCTGTTTTAATTTCATCTAACAAATTTTCGTTTAGCAATGGTGAACTAAAAATGTCAAAAATTTGTTCTGGTTTTGCACCATAAAATTTTATTAAGTCGTTTTTTGCGTCTAACGAACCGACAATAATTGCTTTGTAATTATCTACAACAGATTGAAAATATTTATCTCTTGATTCAATAGAGTGTTTTTTGAAATATTCTGGAAAATATCTGTGCTGACAGTCATATAAATAGGCAATTTGTGGAATTTTACATTTATTGTAAATTTTGTCCCAAGTTGGGTATATGATATCTGGTTTTATTTTATTTATTGCTTTTACAATATTTCCGTTATGATATACAAATTTAACTTTTCCTTTAAATTCTTTAAAAAGTTCTTCCATTTCAGGATTTTCCTTTGCAGGAAAAATTTGATTATATAATTTTAATAAAGATTTAAAATTTTTAACTAAAAATTTAGGATAATTTTTTAACGAAAAAGACGGCAATAAAAGATAGAAATCATTGTCGTTGTTTAACAAAAGATCAATTATACCTTTTAAAAAGTTAATCCCACCAGTCCACTCAATAAAACCAGTTACAGAAATTGCAATTTTAAGCCTGTTTTGCATAAAAATCCTTTATTACGTTACAAATAAATTCAACATCTGATTTTTCCAACGCAGGATATGACGGAACATTAATTCCTCTAGCTGCGATATCTTCAGCAACTGGGTGCTTCGCAAATTCTTTTTCGTACATTGGCATTGTGTGAATTGGATAGAAGGTAGGTCGAGTTTCAATACCATTTTCTTTCATGTAATTTCTTAATTCATCACGAATTTCAGCCTTTTCTACCTGAATAGAACACATCCAATAAGAATTGTAAGTATTTTTAGATTCTTTATGGAAAATTACAGGAACATCTTTTAAAAATTCTTTATACCAATCCGCGATTTGATGTTTTTTAGTTAAGAACTTATCTACTTGTTCAAGTTGAGCTAAACCAATAGCCGCTTGAATATTTGTCATTCTGTAATTAAACCCTGGAATATCATGCCAGTATTCTCTGTATTTAGCTAAACCTTGACCTTTAAATCTTTTTACCCTATCAAAAAGAGTTGCGTCATTTGTAACAACCATGCCACCTTCACCACAAGTTATAGTTTTGTTTCCAAAGAACGAGAAGGTTGCAATGTCGCCGAAGGTTCCAACGTGTTGACCTTTAAATCTTGTACCAATAGCTTCCGCACAATCTTCAATAACAAGTAGATTATGTTTTTTAGCGATATTCATAATTTTTTCCATATCACAAGGATGTCCATATAAATGAGCCACCATAATGGCTTTTGTTTTAGGAGTAATCTTAGCTTCAACATCTTCTGGGGACATTTGCCAAGTATCTTCTACGCTATCGCAAAAAATAGGAGTTGCGCCAACTTGTGCAATCGGATTTGCTGATGCGATGTAAGTGAAAGTCGGAACAATAACTTCATCACCAGCTTTTATTCCAAGAGCAACAAGAGCTAAATGAATAGCCACCGTACCATTGCAAACTCCAGTTGCGTATTTAACGCCAACAAATTTTGCAAATTGGTCTTCAAACTTTTTAATATATTCCCCTTTAGAAGAAATCCAAGTTGAATCCATACAGTCCATTACATATTTTTTTTCATTTCCTGTTAAACTTGGCTGATACACTGGATATTTGTACATGATGCTTACCTTTTTCTATACTTTCAATGAACACATAAACAACTTATTGAATAAAATGTTAATAAGTTTAAACAATATAAGTTTCGTTACAATGTTTTTATGCTATGATAAATTAAAAGAATTAATAATGCAACAAATTATTTGATTTAAACAATAAAATACAAAGGAAGTAGCTAAAATTGAGCATATTTAGTTTTAAAAATGTAAAGATTTCAGGATTAAGCGTAGTAATTCCAGAAAAAGAAATCAATATTTATGATGAAGCAGAATATTATAATAACTCTATCAAAAAGATTGATAGAATGCGTAAAATGGTTGGTTTTTATAAAAGAAGAGTTGCAGACGATACAACAACCGCATCTGACTTAGCTATTCAATCTGCTGAAAATCTAATAAAAGAAATGAATATAGATAAAAACACAATTGATGCATTAGTTTATATCGTACAACAACCAGATTACATGGCACCAGCAACTTCGTATTTTATTCATCAAAAACTTGGTTTACCAGATAGATGTATTGCAACAGACATAAATCAAGGTTGTGCAGGTTGGGTATTTGGATTATTTATGGTTTCGCAAATGATTCAATCAGGCACTGTAAAAAAAGTTTTACTGGTTAATGGTGATACTCCGTCAGTTGGTATTGACCCTGCGGATAGAAACAATGCGCCAATATTTGGTGATGGTGGTTGCGCAACTTTATTAGAATATTCAGAAAAAGAAATTGACTCTTGTTATAATATTGAAACACGTAGTGATGGTTTTGAAGCGATAACAGGTCCATCAACAGGGAACCGATTTAGATTTAATCTTTCGAAAGATGAAGATTTTGAATTGATAAATAGATTAAGGAAAAAATTTGTAACTTCTACTGGAAGTGAGAATAGTTTCTTTGGTGCATATATGGACGGAATTGCAGTTTTTGATTTTACGATGACAGTTGTGCCACCAAATATCAAAAAAGTAATGGAGTTTGCAGGTATTAAAGAAGAACAAGTTGGAGCATTGTGTTTACATCAAGCGAACAAACAAATTGTTGAAACAATAGCAAACGCAGTAGAATTTCCACTTGAAAAAGTACCTTATAAGGCATTTGAAAATTATGGAAATAATACAATGTGTTCAATTCCAACAACTATTTCGATTTTAGATAAAAGCGTAGATAAATCTAACTTAGTATGTAGTGGATTTGGAAACGGACTAGTTTGCGCAAGTGCAGTTTTGAATTTGCAGGATACATTTATAACAGAGTTAAAAACGTTTAAAAAACCTGATTATATCAAAACAAGAGAAGAATTTATTAATTATTGGATAGAAAAGATGAAAGGATAGTATAATGAAAAAAGAAGATTTTTTGGTTGAATTAGAGGATATTTTACAAAGAGAAGAATCTTGTGCAGAAACAGATAATTTAGAAGATTATGAAGAATGGGATTCTTTATCAAAAATGTCAATTATGGCATATTATGACAAAAACTTTGGTGTAAAATTATCATTAAACTCATTCAAAGATTTAGAAACAGTTGCTGACTTAATAGCACTAGCTGGAGATAAAATACAATAATGATTTCTTTTAAGAAAGAACAGGTTTATATAGTAACAGGGGCATCGTCAGGTTTAGGCGAAGCTACTGCTATACTTTTAAACGAACTCGGAGCAACAGTTGTTGGCATTGGCAGAAATCAAGAGCGTTTAGAGGCAATGAAAGCTAAATGCAAATATCCTGAAAATGTGTTTTTAGAACAAAAGGATTTGACCGAAGATATAGAAGGTTTACCAAAATATGTAAAAGAATTAAAAGATAAATACGGTAAATTTTCAGGCATGGCATATTGTGCAGGGGTAACAGCATTAAACCCACTTCGCACAATAACTTATGAATATCTTACAAATATTTTTGATATAAATTATTTTGCACCAATAATGATGATAAAAAGTGTTGGTGATAAAAGGAATAATGTTGGTTTAGGCACTTCTATCGTTGCAATTTCGTCAATTGATGCAATAATGAATTCAAAAGGACAATCAACTTATGGTGCTACAAAAGCTGCTTTATCAGCATCAGTAAGAGCTTTTTCAAGAGAATTAACTCAACAAAATGGTGTACGTATAAATGCAGTATTGCCATCAATGATAGAAACACCAATGACTATTAAACCAGAGGTTCAAGAGTTAGAGCTTAATCAAAACATAAATCCAGAGGAGTATCCATTTGGTTGGGGCGAACCTAATGATGTAGCAAATATGATTGTATATTTGTTGTCAGATAAATCAAAATTCATTTCTGGTCAAAATTATATAATAGATAGCGGTGGAGTGATGTAGTTATGGGTTTTAGCAAATTTGAACATGTAAAAATATCTGCAATAGCTGGGGTTGTGCCAGAAAAAGTTATAAATATTGATGATGAGATTGAATTTTATAACAATGATCCTAAATTATTAGAACGAAACAAAAAAATTCTCGGTCTTGGCACAAGACACGTTTTACCTGAAGGTTTTACCTCAGATGATTTATGTGAAGATGTCGCAAAAAAAATTCTAACAGAAACTAATACAAATAAAGATGATATAGATTATTTAATAGTTGCAAGCAATACTCCAGATTATTATTTTCCATCGTCTTCTCATAGATTACATGGAAAATTAGATTTATTAGAAAATTGTACTTGTTTTGATATGAATGGTGGTTGTGCAGCTGGGGGACACGCTTTATTAATGGCCCACTCATTAATAGAATCAAGAACTGCAAAAAAAATTCTTTTGATTATGGGTGATTTGGCGAGCCAACAGTCAAATATAAAAAATAGAAATGATGTAATGTTATTCGGAGATTGTGCAACTGCGGTTATTTTAGAGTATTGTGAAAAAGAAACTCCAGCTTATTTTTATACAGGTTCGAATGGTAAACTATGGGATAAAATAGTAATGCCTGGTGGTGCTTATAAATTACCAGTAAAAGAAGATATCGTTAACTATAAAGTTATAGATGAATCGCATAATGAGTGGTACCTTTGGAATAATTTAATGGAAGGTATGGATGTATTTAAATTTACTATGACCGTAGGACCTAATTCTATAAAATCAATATTAGATTATTCAAATAAAACTCTTGATGACATTGATTTTTTTGCTTTTCATCAGGCTAACAAACAAATTGTTGAAACAATATACAAAAGAGCAGGAATTTCAAAAGAAAAAACTTCAACGGAAACATTTAAAAAGTATGGTAATTGTTCAACATCATCTGCTCTAACATCTCTTTTAGATAATCTTTATAACAAACAAGTTAATGACGTTATGGTTGTTTCTTTTGGTATAGGCTTATCTTGGGCGAGTTACATTATAAATCTTAAAAGTACATATAATGCTGGTATTTCGATATTTAAACCAACTTCAAATCCGCTATCACGTCAAGAACAAATAGAGTATTGGACAAAAAAATTTAAAAAGGAAATTTAAATGACCGATATCGTTTTAAATAAAGAAAACATTAAAAAATATTTGTTAATAAGTGAACCTTATCTTTTTGTAGATGAGGTAAAAATATTTGATAAAAAAAAGGCTACGGGAATTAGATTTTTTCCAAAAGATGAATGGTTTTTTAAATGTCATTTTTTAACAGACCCTGTTGTTCCAGGTGTTTTTCAGCTTGAACATATTATGCAAACAGCAGTATTACCGTTATTGGTGCAGGAGATTCCCGACGCAAACATTATATACGGCAAAAATTTTAAAGACATTAATTTAATCTCTTTTGTGCGACCTGGCGAAACATTACATTGCGAAACAGAAGTTTTGTCATTCCGTAGAGGATTAGGTTTAGCAAAAGGTACTGCTTGGGTTGAGAGAAATAATGAAAAAGTAATTACTTCAACTGCGACTTTTCAAATGGTTAGTCCAACTTTATTAAATAAATTTATTCCAGGAGCAAATAAATGTTAAACTCAAAAAATGTATTTATAACTGGTTCAAATAGAGGAATAGGCAAAGCAATAGTAGAAGAATTTGCTAAAAATGGAGCAAATATTATTGCTCATGCTAGAAAAGAAACCACAGAATTTATTGAATTTATAAAAACAACAGAAAACAAATATAAAATTGAAATTACACCTATATATTTTGATTTTAATGATGAAGAACAAATAAAAAGTGAATTAAAAAAATTGTATCTTTCAAAAATAAATATTGACGTACTTGTTAATTCAGCGGGTGCTTATTTTTCAGGACTATATTCACAAACAAGTCTAAATAAGTTAAAAGAAATAATGAATATTGACTTTTTTGTACCTTTCCAAATCACACAAATTATATTAAAAATAATGGTAAAACAAAAAAGTGGTGTTATTATCAATATGTCATCAATAGCTGGAATTGATATGACTCCTAATACAATCGCTTATTCAAGTGCAAAAGCTTCAATTATAGCTATGACAAAAAATATTGCATCTGAATATGGACAATTAGGTATTAGATGTAATGCAGTAGCACCAGGATTAATCAGTACAGATATGATAAAAAATCATACAGAAGAAGAAATTGAATATTTTAACCAATTAGTAACTTTAAAAAGACAAGGTGTTCCCGAAGATGTAGCAAAAGTTGTTAAATTTTTAGCATCAGACGATGCGTCATATATAAATGGTCAAGTAATAAGGGTAGACGGAGGTATAAAATAGTGATAGACAAAAACAACATCTTAGATTTAGTTAATAAATCTAAAAATATGCGAAAACATATTATCAATATGACTTACCACGCAGGAGGATATGGGGCTCATATTGGAGGAGCGCTATCCTTAGTTGAAATTTTATCTGTTTTATTCGGAAAAGTGCTAAATTATAATAAAAATAATTTAGCCGAAGAAAATAGAGATAGATTTATTTTAAGTAAAGGTCATGGGGCATTAGCAATATATGCTGCATTTAGGGAATATAATCTGATTTCTCAAGAAACCATGGAAACATTTAGAAAAAGTGGTTCTTGGTTAACTGCACACCCAACAATTGATGTTTCAAAAGGAATTGAATTTTCAAGTGGCAGCCTAGGACAAGGTTTAGGACAGGGTATAGGAACTTCGATTGCTTTAAAATTAAAAAATAATAATAAATCAAAAGTATATGTAATTTTAGGTGATGGCGAATGTGATGAAGGTTCTATTTGGGAAGGAGCAATGTTAGCTCCTCAACTTAAATTAGATAATTTAATTGTAATTATAGATAAAAACGGTTTGCAATGTGATGATAAAACTTCTAATATTATTGATTTAAGCAATATCGAAAATGTATGGAAAAATTTTGGTTGGGACACTGTTACTGTTGATGGTCATAATGAAGAAATGATATATAATGCTTTAATTGAGCAGAGCAATAAACCAAGAGTAATTATTGCAAATACGATAAAAGGAAAAGGCGTTTCATTCATTGAAAATGAACCAAAATGGCACATGGGTAGATTAACTCAACAACAATATATTCAGGCAATGGAAGAACAAGGAGAAAGGGTAGAACTATGATTCAATATACTAAAGCTAATATTAGAACTTGGTCAATAATGGGTTCTAGTGGTACTGTTGGACTTGTAATGTTAGATATTGCAGAAAAAAATGATAAAATTTTTGTTATGACTGCAGACCAATCTATTAATTCTGGTTTAGCTAGATTTAAAGAAACCTTTCCTTCAAGATATATAAATGTAGGAATTGCAGAACAAAATATGACAACAATTGCTGCAGGTTTAGCAAAAGAAGGCTTTAATCCATATATTACAGCTCAAGCTCCTTTTATTACTATGCGTTGTACTGATCAAGTAAGGGTAAATTTAGGTTATATGCAATTACCTGTAAAACTTATTGGAATAGCATCAGGTTATGCACAAGGAGAATTTGGTGCAACTCATGAATCAATTAATGATTTATCTGTTATTCGTTCAATTCCTAATATAACTATCTTATCACCTGCAGATTGTACTGAAACAGTAAAAGTTTTAGAAAGTATATCTAATTACAATAATCCTGTTTATGTCAGATTAACAGGTATGGTTAGAAATCCTATTGTTTATAAGGAAGATTACGATTTTGAAATTGGAAAAGCTATTACATTAAAAGAAGGCTCTGATATTGCAATTATTGCAACTGGTACTATGGTTTATGAAGCTTTAAATGCTGCAAAAATATTAGAAGAAAAAGGAATAAGTGTAAAAGTTGTTGATATGCACACAATTAAACCAATTGATACAAATATAATAAAAGAATGTAATGATACTAAATTAATCGTTACAGTGGAAGAACATTCTATCATTGGAGGTTTAGGTAGTGCTGTTAGTGAAGTTTTAATTCAATTACAAAATCACACAACATTTTTACCAATAGGCATTGATGATAGTTTTGTTAATGCAGATGAATATGAAACCTTATTATACAATGCGGGCTTAAAATCAGAGCAAATTGCAGACAAAATTTTAAAAAAGTATAAAGGAGAATAAAATGACAAATTTAGAAAAGTATACTCAAGCATTTGTTGAGTCTTTTGAGGTTTCAGAAGATGATGCTAAAAATTTAAAGTATCAAGATATTAAAGCTTGGGATTCAGTAGGACACATGGGACTTGTTGCCAATATTGAAGACGCTTTTGATATCATGATGGAAACTGAAGATATTATTGACCTAAGTTCTTTTGAAAAAGGAAAAGAAATCTTAGAAAAAAACTATGAAATTGATTTCTCAAAATAACAACATCTCAATTTATAATTCCGTATTTGAATATATTGATTCAAATATGTACATTATGATTGAAAATAATAAAGCTCTTATTATAGACCCACACCAAAATGATGAGGTCTATAATTTGTTGCGTATGAACGATATTGTTGAAATTACAACTCTCTTAACCCACGAACACCCAGATCACGTTTCTGGACTTAAATGGCTCAAAGATAATTTTAACACCACTATTATTTCTACAAAAGAAACTTCCGATTATATTTCTGATATTAAAAATACTAGACCTATACTCATTACATTCGTTCTCGAAGAAAGAGATAAGTTAAATGGAACTAATATTTTGGACAAATTTAACAAAAATTACAAACCTTTTACCATGACTTCTGATATAACTTTTGACGAGGTCTTTGAATACTCTTGGTGCAACCATAAAATAAAGTTTCAAAGATTACAAGGTCATTCTAAAGGAAGTTGTTTTATCTTTTTGGACAATGAAATTATTTTCACTGGCGATACTTTATTAAAAGATTACCCGATTATAACTCGTTTCCCTAGAGGTAATACAAAAATGTTCAAAAATACTACTATGCCTTATATTAAAACTTTAAATAAAAATTTAACAATATTTCCAGGGCATGGCAAACCTTTTGAACTAAATGATTTATATGATGAGGATAATTTACATGTGGAACTTAGATAAATTTAAAAACAATATCGCTGTTATTACTGAAAATAACGAACATATAACTTACGAAAAATTAAATAACTATTGTCTTGAGTTAACTTCAAACATAAAAAAAAGATGTTTAGTTTTTAATTTATGTGCGAATGAAATTGGCTCACTTGTCGGTTATATTGGCTTTTTAAACGCTGAAATTGTACCAGTTATGCTGAAATCAGATTTAGACGAAGTCCTATTGACTAATATGATTGAAACATATAAACCTGCGTATCTACATTTGCCAAGTATTTTGGCTGATAAGTTTGATAAATTTGAAAAAGTTTATTCAAATTTAAACTATACGCTTTTAAAAACAAATTTTACAGAAGAATTTGAACTAAATGATGATTTAGCTTTATTACTTACAACTTCTGGTTCTACTGGTAGCCCAAAACTAGTTAGACAAAGCTATAAAAATATAGAAGCAAATACTCAATCTATTGTTGAATATTTGCAATTAAATGAAACTGAACGCGCTATTACAACATTGCCGATGAATTATACTTATGGCATTTCAATCTTAAATACACATCTTTGGGTTGGTGCATCTATAATTTTGACTGAAAAAGGACTAATGCAAAAAGAATTTTGGCAACAATTAAAAGATTTTGAAGCAACTTCTTTTGCTGGCGTACCTTATACGTACGAAATGTTAGATAAATTAAGATTTTTTAGAATGAATTTGCCTCATTTACGTTATATGACACAAGCTGGTGGTAAATTATCTCCAGAATTACATCATAAATTCGCACAATGGGCAAATGATAATAACAAAAAATTTATTGTAATGTATGGCCAAACTGAAGCTACTGCTAGAATGTCATATTTACCCGCAGAAAAATCTTTAGAAAAATATGGTTCAATGGGTATCGCTATTCCAAATGGTAAATTTTATCTTATTGACGTAAATGGAGAAGAAATAAAAACGCCAGAAGTCGTTGGTGAGCTTGTATATGAGGGCGCTAATGTAACTTTAGGATACGCTGAATGTGGTAAAGATTTAGCAAAAGGTGATGAAAGAAAAGGTAAATTGATTACAGGTGATATGGCCAAATTTGATGATGACGGTTTTTATTATATCGTAGGAAGAAAGAAACGTTTTCTAAAAATTTATGGAAATAGAGTTAATCTTGATGAAACGGAAAGGCTGATTAAAACTGAATTTAAAGATTTGGAATGTGCTTGCACTGGTGTTGACGATTTAATGAAGATTTACACAACAAATCCAGCCGAAAACGACTGTATAATATCTTTTGTAACTTCTAAAACTGGTATTAATAAAGCTGCATTTGAAGTTAGAAATATTAACGAAATTCCTAAAAATGAAGCTGGAAAAACATTATATAAAGAATTAGAGGTATAAAATGAATTATAATGATGTATTGGAAATATCTCCGTTTTCTTTAGGTAAAGAAGAAAAATCAGAATTTTTTACTGAGTATTTAAAAGAATTATCGTTAAAACATTATCAAAAATGTGAAAATTATAAAAAAATTATTGATAAATTAAATTGTAATCTGTCAGATGTAAAAAATTATACAGAAATACCGTTTTTACCTGTTAGATTATTTAAAGAATTTGATTTAAAGAGTATTCAGCAAGAAGATGTATTTAAAACAATGACTTCTTCAGGAACATCTGGTCAAGCCGTTTCAAAAATTTATTTAGATAAAACGACGGCAGCAAATCAACAAAAAACGCTTGTTAAAATTGTTTCAGATTTTACTGGTGCAAGTCGAATGCCAATGCTTATAATTGACTGCCCGTCTGTAATAAAAAATAGAAATATGTTTTCAGCAAGAGGCGCGGGGATTTTAGGTTTTTCAATTTTTGGTGCAGACAGAACTTACGCTCTCGACGACGATATGAACCTTGATATTCCAACAATTGAAGCATTTTTAGAAAAACATAAAGGTAAAAAAATCTTGTTATTTGGTTTTACTTTTATGATTTGGCAATTTTTCTATAAAAAATTAAAAGAGTTAAATATAAAATTAGATTTATCAAATGGAATTTTAATCCATGGTGGCGGTTGGAAAAAATTGGTTAATGAAGCTGTTTCTAAAGAAGAATATAAACAATCCTTGAATGATGTTTGTGGAATTAAATCTGTTCACGATTATTACGGTATGGTTGAGCA
>CAKUXD010000023.1 GCA_934699705.1 uncultured Candidatus Melainabacteria bacterium | reverse complement strand
AGCGGATTTTGCGTAGGGTGCCGTGTGAGCAAAGCGAACCCAACCCGAAGTAGCGAGGACATAGCGAATGACAACGACAGTGAAATGAGCGACATGTCCGAGTGAAGCAATAATCCAAGACAGCGGATTTTGCACTCTGCCGAACAAAACAATTAATAATTGTTTTGTGAGAGGTAGTAAAGTCGGGCAAAATGCAGAGGCTATACGTACCCGAATAATCCAAGACAGCGGATTTTGCGTTTGTAAATTGTAGAGATTTTGAAACAATTTCAGAATTACAAACAAAAAACAGTTAATACAAAATTAATCAAAAAAAGGAAAATAGAAAATGACAGTAAAATTTGAAGGACAAGACAGACGTCAAGCAACTTTAGATAAAGTTTTACCAGAATATGGTTTCAAATCATTAGAAGAAGCTCGTGATTTATGTTTATCAAAAGGTATTGATGTTGATGCTATTGTTAAAGGTATTCAACCAATCGCATTCGATAATGCGTCTTGGGCATACACATTAGGTTGTGCAATTGCAATCAAAAAAGGAATTAAAAACGCAGCAGATGTAGCAGAAACAATTGGTTTAGGCTTACAAGCGTTCGCAGTTCCAGGTTCAGTAGGCGACAGAAGACAAGTAGGTATCGGTCATGGTAACTTAGGTGCTATGTTATTAAGAGAAGAAACAAAATGTTTCTGTTTCTTAGCTGGACACGAATCATTTGCCGCTGCAGAAGGCGCTATTGGTATTGCAAGAAATGCAAATAAAGTTAGAAAAGAACCTTTAAGAGTTATCTTAAATGGTTTAGGAAAAGACGCAGCATACATTATTTCAAGAATTAACGGCTTTACATCTGTTGAAACAGAATATGATTACAAAACAGGTGAATTAAAAGTAGTTAGCGAAAAAGCATTTTCAAACGGTGAAAGAGCACAAGTAAGATGCTACGGTGCAGATGACGTTAACGAAGGTGTTGCAATTATGATTAAAGAAGGCGTTGACGTTTCTATTACAGGTAACTCAACTAACCCAACTCGTTTCCAACACCCAGTTGCAGGTACATACAAAAAATGGTGCTGGGAAAATGGTAGAAAATACTTCTCAGTAGCATCAGGTGGTGGTACAGGTAGAACACTTCACCCTGATAACGTTGCAGCAGGTCCAGCTTCTTATGGTATGACAGATACAATGGGAAGAATGCATGGTGATGCTCAATTTGCTGGTTCTTCATCAGTTCCTGCTCACGTAGAAATGATGGGTGTAATCGGTATGGGTAACAACCCAATGGTAGGTGCAACAGTTGCATGTGCCGTTGCAGTTTCAAAAGCTATGGCTTAGTTTACTTAGATACTGAGGTAAATATATTAAAAAATAGGCGGAGCCGAAGGCTCCGCCTATTTTTTAAACTTTAAGACATTAAAACCATAAATTTTATCGCCTAATAAACAAATTTATCTCAAAACCAAAAATTCATCTTTAAAGGCTTGGGTCATTTGAGCAGCCTTTTCGTAAGCGCGTTCTTCATTCTCTCTTTTTAACAATTCGTATGCGCTATCAAAGAAAATATTTGCTTGAGCAACTTTTTCTGGATTTTTCATCATAAATTTTACATCACCTTCGATATTATCAGGCGTTGCAACCTGAGAGCGTCCTAAGGATTCGGCTTTAGGGTTTGAAAAGTCAGTGTATTCAACATCATTACTACCTTCTGGGGCAGGTGATTTTTTAGATTTTTCACGCTTTATATCGATTTTTTGAAATCTTATCGCGTTAATATTATCAAATTCACTCATTTTATATCTCCGTAATTTATTTTTTATTTTAGCATACTATGTATTATGTTTCAAATCCAAAAAAAATTTTTTTTGCTAGTCTTGTTAAATGAGTGTAACAATAGTTAACAAAATCCTTTAAAATAAAGCCTAAAGGACATATACTTGCGAATTTACAGGTCTATGTTATACTAAAAAAGTAGGTGTTTATGATGAATTTTATTAAAAACTTCTTTGTACACGAAGAGGAAGAAGAAAACTTAATGTCAAAACTTCCTGATATTGTTGTACTTTTAAACAATCAGGGTAGCTTTTTATGGTATAACGACCTTGCACAGAAAACTTTGTCAGAACTTAAAGAAAACTTTGCAGACGGTTATATTGACGACATTTTGGAAGGCGCAACAGACTTAATTGTTAAAATTGCAGACCTTGCAAAACCAACTACAATCAGAACAAAGTCTACATTAAATAAAGACAAATTTTTTGAAATCTCTGCAAGACGTACAAACGAAGGTTTTTTAGTTTCAATGCGCGACAATACTCAAAGTTATAAAACACTTACTAATATTCTTGTAGAACACGAAAGTTCAAAAAAAGTAAATCGCGACAAAAACAACTTTTTAGTAAAACTTTCAAGCGAAATAAAAACTCCGCTTCAATCTGTTGTTGGGTTTTCACAAGCGATTTTAGACGGTCTTGGCGGAGAAGTTAACGAAAAACAAGAAAAATACATAAATATCATAAACAAAAATTCTCAAGATGTTTTATGCTTATTTGATAAAATTTTAGATTTATCAAAATCTGAGTCTAATTTATTTACTCACAAATTAAGCTATTTTGATGCAATAAATGTTTTAAACTCTGTTTTAAAAGCAAATGAAGCTGAAATTAAAGAAAAAGGTATTGATATAATTTTAAACATATCATCAGAAATAAAAAGAACAATTTATTCTGACGAGGCACTTTTGAGAGTTATTTTACAGAATATTGTTGAAACAGCCGTTCAATCAACTGATGTTGGCGAAATAACTATTGACGTAAAACACCCTGACTTGGATTTGGTAAATGAAAAAGGGCTTATACCGTTTGAAAATGCAAGCGAGAAGTCATTTTTAATGTTTACAATAAAAGATATGGGACTTGGAATAAGCGATGCAGATATGGACAACCTTTTTGAGCCATATACTCAACTTGACAACCCTAATAAAAAAGCAATTATGCGCGCAATAGCATTTGCAACAATAAAAAATCTTATTAAAATTTTAAAAGGGAATATGTGGGTTGATTCAGAGGCAATGCAAGGAACAACCTATAACATAATCATACCGGCAGAAAAGGTAATTCAAACAGGCAATGAGTGAAGTTAAACTTGAAAACGTCATAAAGGCTTATGACAAAAAAAGAGTAATTGATGGGGTGGATTTAACAATAAAAGACAAAGAATTTATTGTTCTTGTTGGCTCATCAGGTTGCGGAAAATCAACTATATTAAGAATGATTGCAGGTTTAGAAGAAATTTCTGGCGGAAACATCTATATTGGCGAGCAAAAAGTCAATAATGTTCACCCAAAAGACAGGGATATTGCTTTTGTATTCCAAAGTTATGCCCTATACCCTCACATGACTGTTTATGAAAATATTGCGTTTGGATTAAAAATGCGCAAGGTTGATAAAAATATTATCGACAAAAAAGTCCGAGAAGCCGCTGAAATTCTTAATTTGACAGAATATTTAGACAGAAAACCAAAACAACTTTCAGGTGGTCAGCGTCAACGTGTGGCACTTGGCAGAGCAATAGTTAGAAATCCAAAAGTGTTTTTAATGGACGAACCTCTTTCAAATTTAGACGCAAAATTGCGCGTTCAAATGAGAGCGGAAATTAAAAAGTTACACGAAAAACTTCAAACAACTTTCATTTATGTAACCCATGACCAAACAGAAGCCTTGACTATGGGCGACAGAATTGTAATTTTAGACAAAGGAAAAATTCAGCAGGTGGATACTCCTTTAAATGTTTATAATAACCCAAAAAACAAATTTGTAGCAGGTTTTATCGGCTCACCGCAAATGAATTTCATTGATTGTAAGATTATTAACAACACTCTTGTAATGGAAGAACCAATAATTGAGCTTGAACAAGACGTAATTGAAAAATTAAACGGCAGAAATGAAGTTACAGTTGGAATACGCCCTGAATATATGATTAATCCTACCGGACATATAAAATTTTCTGTAAAAACAGATATGACAGAACTTTTAGGTTCTGAACAAATTGTTTATTTCCGTATTGGCGAAAACAATTGTTGTGCTAAAATTAATGCAGAACAAAAAGTTGACAACAATATTGAATTAAACTTAAACGAAAACGATTTTCTGTATTTTGATAAAAATACAGGTGAAAGAATACATTTACATTAAGGAGAAAAATTATGAGTATAATGGAAGGTAAAAAAGGCGTAATTTTCGGTGTATCAAACAAACATGGTATAGCTTATGCTATTGCACAAAAATTATTTGAAGAAGGCGCAGACATTGCTTTTACATACGCTGGAGAAGTAATGGAAAAACGTGTAAGACCTATTGCAGAAGAAATGAATTCAAAATTAATAATGTCTTGCGACGTTACAAAAGAAGACGAAGTAAAAGCCGTATTTGCAGAATGTGAAAAAATTTACGGAAAATTAGATTTTGTCATTCATGCTGTTGCATTTGCAAACAGAGAAGACTTACAAGGCGAATTTATTAATACCTCAAAAGAAGGTTGGGACTTAGCGATGGGCGTAAGCGCTTATTCTTTAGTTTCAATTTGCCGTAACGCTAGACCACTTATGAACGAAGGCGGTTCAGTTGTAGCCCTAACATATATCGGTTCAGAAATGTATGTTGCAAATTACAACATTATGGCTATCGCAAAAGCTGCATTAGAAGCATCAATGAGATATTTAGCAGTAGATATGGGTAAAAACGGCGTTAGAGTAAACTGCTTATCAGCTGGACCTATTAAAACTCTTGCGGCAAGTGGCATTTCAGGATTTGGTAATATGTTAAAAGCAATTGCATTAAAATCTCCACTAAACAGAAACACCACTCTTGATGATGTCGGAAATGCTGGTTTATTCTTAGCATCACCACTTTCAAGCGGAACAACTGGTGAAGTTTTATACTGCGATTGCGGTTGCCACAAGGTTCACGCGTCTATCAAAGAAATTGAAGCTATGAACAACGCTGAATAACTTTACAAACAAACTCAAATAACAAAACGGCTTTCAAATATATATTTGAAAGCCGTTTTAAATATAACTATAATTTTTTATTTCGAACAAGTAGTTTTACCATTTTCTCCAGTCCAAGATAACTCACCAAGACATTTTAGATAATCCATATTTCCGTTTTTTATTACCCAAGCGGTACAATATGATCTATTGTTGCCACATTCTTGTCTAAACTCAGCTGTTGTTTCAAGATCAAATCCTGCAGCCTTGATAGAACCACCATAGATTACATCTCTTACTATAAATTGAAATATGTCTACACCAATTGTAGAATTACCTTTATTTGGTCCATTAACATCAACATATATTGACATATTATAGTCATCTTCAACTGCAATAGACGCACCATTTGACAATATTGCTTTCATATATCCTGTATTCTCATTTGCTCTAATATCTCCGTCTTTCCAACATTGAGTACCTGTCATTTCACAATCTCTTGATAAT
This sequence comes from uncultured Candidatus Melainabacteria bacterium, assembly GCA_934699705.1. GTDB lineage: Bacteria > Cyanobacteriota > Vampirovibrionia > Gastranaerophilales > Gastranaerophilaceae > UBA6984. Next base: position 23,351 of record CAKUXD010000023.1, on the reverse strand, counting down.
TTCATTTTTTTGATAAAATTATCATGAATTGCTTGTATTTTAGTGTCATCTACTTTTTGCCAATATCTAATTGCGCCTTTTTCATCAATAGCTTGAGCCATAGCTTGCTCAAGAATATGTTGAGTTCTTCTTAATTGAGCAACTCTTTCTGCTTCATCACCTTCGTTAGTAGCGTTTGCGATGGTTAATATTGCTACAACACCGACAATAGCTATTACAAGGATAACTTCTGCTAAAGTAAATGCTTTTTCCAATATTTTCATAAATAAAACCCCTTTTTCGAAATATCGTAACAGTTCCATAATTTAATGTCAAATTAAAAATGTTTAAAGAAATTTTCTTCTAAACTTTTTTCATTAAATTCAATAATTTTGTTATTAGTTTTAATTTTCAAACAATTTTCATCTGTTTTTTCAACTATTTCACCAATAATCGAGTAAAAATCAGGATTAATCTTGCTTAAATCATCTTCAGAGATTGCGCAAACAAGTTTATAATCTTCAGCTCCAAAGAAAATAGTCTGTTTAAAATCCAGTCCTTTTAAATTTTCTATATCTTTGTCGTAAGGAATTTTATTAAAATCTACAAGCGCGCAAACGCCACTATTTTTGGCTATTTTATATAAAGAATCTGCTAATCCGTCAGAAGAATCCATCATTGCATAATCATTTTTTGCAGATTTTGCAATATTTTCAGACAATTCAGACGAAATTTTCGGCATAAGGTGTTCTTGTTTCAAGCATTCATGCCCGCTAATGCCATTTAATAAAGCGTAAAGCCCTGCACCGCTTGAACCATGTTTACCATTTGTAATAATTTTATATCCGACTTTAGCATTTTTTCTTGAAGAAATTTTCCTATCTTTAGTTACGCCAATAGCCGTTACAGACACAAAAATTTTATCTGAACCTGTTATATCGCCACCGACTATTTTTGCACCATTTAAAACTGATTTAGCACCTTCATAAAATTCTTTTACAAAATTTTCATCAATATCTTTTGGCAAAGATAAAGACACAGTAAGGTATTTAGCCTCTGCACCAGACGCATAAATATCGCTTAAATTAACAGCAATTGATTTATAGCCCAATTGAAAAGGAGTTGAAAATTCACGCTTAAAATGGACATCTTCAACTAAACTATCTTGAGTTACGACAATGCCCAAATCCTCTAAATACGCGCAATCATCACCTATATATTCAGAGGATAATAAGTTTTGAATTATGTTTATAAATTCAAGTTCTTTCATATTTTAATCTTATCACAAATACCCGCCTGCAAATTTATTTTTAATACTTTTTAGGGGTTAAACAAATTAAAAATAAACGCATAATTTTATTATGAACTTTTTCAAATACACAAAAAAACTTATAGATAAAAAAACAGAAAATAAAACTTCAAACAAATTCGAACAAAATATCTATCAGTCAAATCCGTTCAAGGAAAACAAACACGTAACCTATATTTGGATTGACAAAGATACAGGTTAATTATTGGTCTGATTCTTCGTGTCCTTTTAACAATTTTTCAAAATCAGAAGGTTTTAAATTTTGCACAAAACTTTTGAACTCCTGAGCTTCTTCTTCGTCTTTGGAAGGGTCTGTTGAAACAGCGCCTGTGGCTAAAACTGAGGCTGCAACATAAATTGGAGCATCAACACGAATAGCAACTGCGATTGCATCAGAAGGACGGCAGTCAATTTCAAGAGGTTCTTCGCCGTCTTTTGTTAGAATTAAAGACGCGAAATAAGTATCTTTTTCAACGTCATCAATTTCAACTTTTTCTAACTCATAACCTGTTCGTTTAATAATACCAATAATCAAATCGTGTGTCATAGGTCTTGCAACTTGAAGGTTTTCAATTTTTCTGATAATCGCACTGGCTTCAGCTGAACCAATCCAGATAGGAAGCGCTTTCCTGTTATCTTTATCATGAAGCACAACAATTGGAGAACCAGTTCTTGTATCAAGTGCTATACCCATTACACGCATTTCAATCATTTTTATAACCTCTTAATCTTCGTCGATTTCTATATCATTTTCTATAATTATATCATCAATTTCTTTTTTGTTAAGCCCAACCAAATGAGCAGAAACAATTGCCGTAATCGGAACGCACGCAACAAGCGCAATACTGCCAATCATCGCCGAACTAATCTCTGTAACTACTTGATTAAGGTTAAAGAATTTTTGTAAATCAATATTCTGCGACAACAAAACTAACGGCAAAGATGAACCTAAATATACTAAAATCAAGGTATTTGCCATAGTCCCAATAATATCTTTACCAACATTCATGCCCGATAAGAACAATTCTTTTGTCGTCAGTTTTGGATTAATTATATAAAACTCGTTTATACTACTTGCAATCGACATGGCAGTATCCATAACTGCTCCGAGCGTTGCAAGAATTACAGATGCAGTTAAAATTCCTTTAAAATTCAAATTAGGGTCTGCGCTATACAAATACATAGTTTCTTCACAGCAAAAACCTGTTAATCTGGAAAATTTTATTGTCATAATCGACAAAAAAGACGCAAAAATTAAACTTCCAATAACACCAATCGTTGCAGATGTACTTTTGTGATTAAATCCGCCAACTGTGTACATTGTAATTAATGTTGACAATAAACTTATAACAAGCGCCGAAACAATTGGATTAAAGCCACTTCTAACCATTGGAGCCATTACAAAAAGAATAAGAACAACCGTTATAACAATTGAAAGTAAGCTATTAAAGCCTTTTTTGCGACCGACTAACAAAAGTAAGCCAACAAAAATTGCAATCAAAACATACACAAAATCTATTCTGTGAATATCTGCAATATCATAGTTTATTGTTTCTCCGTCATCTTCCATTTCTGTATGGAGAATTACTCTATCGCCTTTTTTTAAGAAAATATCGTAATACGGATTACCAGTTATCATATTTGTTGTTTTAAATTCTTGACCTTTAAATTCGCCCGTTAAAAGTTTAACAACAACAAGTTGTTTTACCTGACTTTTATCGGTAAAGGAATGTTCAATATCTTCATAATCAACGCTTTGAATTCTACCTAATTCAGATTTTAAAACCTTATCTGCCTCATTTTGAGCAAAAACAGGTAATGTAAAAAACAACATTATAAAAATAATTAAAATTTTTTTCATACTAATCCTCGAAAAGACTGCGTTGGGCAGAATGATTTTTCACCCCCAAATGTCTATAACCTTCAGGCGAAACCTTTCTGCCTTGCGGAGTTCTCTGTAACAAACCAATTTGTAACAAATATGGCTCACATACGTCTTCAAGCGTTCTAATATCTTCGCCTAAAGCTGCGGCAAGCGTGTTTATACCAACTGGACCGCCATCATATTTTTCAATAATCATATTTAACAAGGCTCTATCCGTTGAATCTAATCCAAATTCATCAATTTTTAAGGCTTTTAAAGAGTCTGTTGCAACTTCTTCTGTAATTTCGCCATCGTATTTTACAATAGCAAAGTCCGAAACACGCTTAACTAAACGATTTGCGATACGTGGAGTTCCGCGCGAACATCTGGCAATTGCACTTGCACCTTCATCTGTAATTTTTATATCTAAAATTTCTGCTGTGCGCTTTATAACTTGAGCTAATTCATCAAAATTATAAAATTGTAATCTGTGAATTATACCAAATCTATCTCTTAAAGGTCCAGAAAGTTCGCCTGCTTTTGTTGTTGCCCCAATAAGCGTAAATTTTGGCAAAGGAAGTCGCATCGTTTTAACCGTTTGACTTTTCCCGGTTGTCATATCAAGATAAAAATCTTCCATTGCCGGATAAAGAATTTCTTCTGTAACCTTGTTTAAACGATGAATTTCATCAATAAATAAAACTTCACCACCCTTTAAAGACATTAAAATCCCAATAATATCACGAGGTCTTTCAAGAGCCGGAGCAGATGTAATTTTTAATTCTGCACCCATTTGCTGAGCCACAACACCAGCAAGTGTAGTTTTTCCAAGCCCAGGAGGTCCGTAAAATAGCATGTGGTCTAAGTTTGTACCACGCTTTTTTGAAGCCTCAATTGAAATTTGCAAAGTTTCTTTTAATTCAGATTGACCAATATAATTATCAAAAGTTTTAGGACGAATTGAATTTTCAAAAGTCTTGTCGTACTCGATTGTTTCTGGTTTTACGACAGGATTTTTTTTAATATTTTGCTTAAAATTGTCATCGTCTGATAATATTGCCATACTTTTATTTTAGCATAAATAGAAATAATTAAGCTCTAGGGTGAGAATGTTCAAATACGTCTTGCAAGTGTTTTGTAGAAACGTGAGTATAAATTTGAGTATTTGAAATGCTTGCATGCCCGAGTAATTCCTGAACAATTCTTAAATCCGCTCCATTTTCAATTAAATGTGTTGCAAAACTATGTCTGAACATGTGCGGAGTTACGTGTTTTGGAAGTTCAATATTTTCAACCACATCATTTATTACATTTCTTATAGTTTTATTTTGTAAACGATATCCTGTATTATTGATAAAAACAGGCGTTGAGTCTGTTATCGGCTCTAAAATGAACCCTTTTGCAATCAAGGGTCGAGCTGTATCTATGTATCGTTGTAAATAATTTTTTGCTCTATCTGAAACAAGTACAATACGCTCTTTTGCACCTTTACCGAATACTGTAATTTCGTTATTTTCTAAATTCAAATCGCCAAAATTCAATCCACTAAGCTCTGAAACACGCATACCTGTTGCCCATAAAAGTTCCAAAATCGCACGATTTCTGTATCCTGCAGGAGTTTCAATTTTTATTCCAGACAAAATTTTTTCAACTTCCGCGTCAGTTAAAAATTTTGGTAAGGATTTCGGTCTTTTTGGCGCAGTTAAATTAGCCGTTGGATTAGTATCTATAAGGCGTTCCCTGTATAAATATTTATAAAAAGTTCTAACTGACGCTATTTTTCGAGCTAAAGTCGTTTTTTTATAATTAAATTTTTGAATAAAATACAAATAATCTCTAACTTTTGCAAAATTTACACTCAGACAAGAGGCTTCATCTAGCCAGAGCAAATAGCTTAAAACGTCTGAATAATAAGCCTTTGCAGTATGTTTTGAGAAGTTCTTTTCGATTAAAAGGTATGTTTTAAAATCTTCTAAATAAACTTTTGAGTCTTTATTCAAACCCATAATTATTCCTACTTACGCACGATTTTTTTTTACTAGTGCTATTATACAATATTTTTGTATAATTAAAAAATAATTTACAAAGTAGAGGATAGAAAATGAGATTGAGTAAAACATTGATAATTGCAGCCGCAGTTTCAGGACTTTTAACAATTAATGTTAATGCCGACGCAAAACCTGTAAAAAAAGTTCCAGCAAAACAAAAAACTGTAATTACAGCAAAAATAAGTAAAAATTACCAACAAGTTGACAAACTTCTTGAATACGATAATTTTGCACAGGCAGACCGAATTTTAAATAACATGATTTTGGCAAATCCAAACGATATTACCGCAAAATCATTATATACAGTATCTTTAGCAAAACAGGGTAAATTCGACATGGCTCAATCTCAATTAAACGCTCTTATGCCAAAATACCCAAACAATGCTAATTTACACTTTGCGCAAGGTATTATTAATATCAAACGTCAAGCATCATCTGATATGGAATACAGAAATCAAGCAGAGGATTTAATCAAAGACGCAATCAAAGAATTTAATACCACTTTAAAATTAAATCCAAAATATTATCCTGCATACAATGCTCTTGGCGTAATCGCACTAAATACAGGTAATTTAGATAAAGCAAATGAATTTTTCAATAAAGCACTTGAAATTGATCCAACTTATGCAACTGCAATTGATAATTTAGGTTCAATCGACTTTTTAAATAGAAATTACGATGATGCCAGAAAAAAATTCTTAAAAACAATCGCAATTAACCCAAATAGCTCAACAGCATTTTTCCACCTTGCACAAGTTTATGATAAAAAATCGCTGTATTCAAAAGGCTTAGACGCGCTTGACCACTCATTAAGATTAAAACCAAATTCTTCAGTAGCATACAATTTACGTGGTGAAATACTTAAAAAACAGGGCAATGAAACTGCCTCAATTGAAGCCTTTAAAAAAGCAATTGCCATAAAACCTGAAAACACAAAACCATATATGAATTTAGCAACAATTTATGAAAAAAGGTTTGACAACGAGCTTGCAATTGCAAACTTAAAATCAGCACTGGCAATTAATCCAGACTTAAATCAAGCAAAATTATACATTGGAAACTTATCAATTTTAAAAGGCGACCATAATCAAGCATTAAAATACTACTCAAGCCTTGTAGGGGTTGAAAATTATAACGCTGAAGCGTTAAAAGGTCTTGCAAATGCTTATTTTGAACAAGCAAAAGAAACAAGCCAAAACTTGTTAAGTCGAGAAAAAGAATTAAAAACAGCTTATTCAAACCTTGAAAGAGCCTTAGAAGCAAATCCAAACGACTTACAACTTTATCTTGCTAAATTAAAGTTAGCAAAAATCACTAACCAACAAAAAGCAACACAAGAAACTCTGGATAGAATTATTACAACACCTGCAAGAGGACTTAACGATATGCTCGCAAAAGGTGATGCTTATTACGCCATGAACAAATATCAAGAGGCAAAAGATATGTTTGAGAAAGCACTTCTTTTTGCTCAAACACCAGATGATTACTTGTTTGTAGCTGAAATTTTAACTTATGACAAATTTTATCCAAGTGCAAAAGACACGTTGAGAAAAGTTCTTGTGTTTGACCCGACAAATGAAGAAGCAATGCACAATTTGAACTATATAATGACTATGGAAAAACAATCTGACTCATTATACAAAGACGCAAAATATTTTAACAAACAAGACAAAAACAAAGTGTTTGCAAGAGAATACGCACTTCGCTCCTTGGAATTTAATCCAACAAATTACGAAGCGGCTCTTTTAAGTGCAAAATTATGTGAAAAACAAAAACATTATCAAGAAGCAATTGATGCCTACAAGGTTGTAGCAGGATTAGAACAAAAACCTAAAAAAATTGCAAAAATGAACAAAAAAATTAAAAAATTAAACAAAAAATTGCAAAAAATTAATAATACATACATGAAAAAAGAAGCAAAAGAATTTAAAAGATGTCAAGACAAATTAACGCCAAGTTTATAATAAGTGCTGAAAAATTAAGCCAATGCCCAAATTTCACGCTACCAGAGTTTCCGCTTTTAGGACGCTCAAATGTAGGTAAATCCTCGTTTATAAACTGTTTAAGCAATAACAAAAAATTAGCAAAAACTTCAAATACTCCTGGAAAAACAAGACTAATCAACTTTTTCAATTTTTCTGAACAATTTATGATTGCCGATCTTCCAGGTTATGGCTATGCTAAAGTTTCTAAAGAAGCTCAGGCTAAGTGGCAACGGTATTTAGAAGAATATTTACTAAACAGAACTCAGATAACATCGCTAATTCAGCTTGTTGATGGTCGTCATGACCTGCAAAAAAATGACATGCAAATGCGGGAATGGGTTGAGGCATACGATTTACCTATATTTACGGTAATAACAAAAATGGATTATGTGCCTAAAAACAAAGTTTTAAACGTAATTAAAAATGTAGAAAAACAATTTGGCGGAATTGTATTGCCGTTCAGCGCAATTGACCGTAAATACTGCGATAACATCTTTACGCACCTTTTAGAACTGTCAAAAAATACCAACACAACAGAGGAAGATACTCCAGAAAATTAGGCAACAGAGTAATGGATTTTTTGAAAAAATTATAAAAAATACATTATTATGCAGAATATAAATTGGTATCATTCTTTAAATTTACCTGTATTCACGCCACCTGATTGGCTTTTTGCCCCTGCGTGGATAATTTTATACTTAATGATTTTTTCGTCATTTTTGGTTTTTATGCAGGCGAAAAGCCCTATGAAAAAAGCAAATGCGCTTGTTTTCTTCCTGGTTCAGTTATTACTCAATTTTATTTGGTCTTCGGTTTTTTTCAGCAATACCGATATTCAGGGCGGATTAATTATTATTGTTATAATGTGGCTATTTATTGCATTTACTATTTATGAATTTTATAAAATCAGTAAACCCGCAAGTTATTTGCTTGTGCCGTATTTTTTATGGATTACTTTTGCGGTATATCTAAATTTTGAAATATATATTTTAAATACATAAATACTCTAAATTACTGAAATATTTTCTTTTCTATTCCATTAAAAACCTCAAATATGCTAAAATAAATGAGAAAAACAGGACTAGTTATGAAAAAATTTATATACATAATAGCAATTTTGTTAATTGGAAATTTAGGATACGCAGTTACTGCGGAAAATCAAGTTACAAATACCAATGTCGCTCCACAAGAAACGGCAAAGCCTGAATATTCAGTAGAAACAAAATACAATAAAAATATTTATTATGATAAATACGGGAAAATCCTTGCTCACGACAAAACTGTCAATAATCAGACTTTTTTCTACAATAAAGTCGGACAACTTGTTGGAAAAAGCATTACAAAAAACGAAAAGACCTATTATTATAATCAAATTGGTTCATTTTTAGGCGTTTGCGACGAAACAGGTTGTCAAGATAAAGAGTTCAATTCAACAGGAAAAATTCCACCACTTCCTCAAATTAAGCATTTTCAACCGATTTATGATAATAACATCTTAAATCCAGCACCAAAAACAACTGACGAAGAAGAATAAATTGCCTAATTTATTAATTGAAAAATTTTAACACTCATAAAATACTTCTCTTATAAGGAGGATTTTATGTATTTACAACCATTTAATTTAGAAAATTCAATCGAATTTAACTCACAATCATTTCAAAAACACGTTATTCTTGAAGAAGAAGATTATAAGTTATTGTTAATTTCAATTGAAAAAGACCAAGTTATGCCAGAACACTATTCACCAGTAGACGCTGGAATTTACGTTTTGAAAGGTGAAATTATTTTTATAATAGAAAATAAAGAGCATAAAGTTAAGAAAGGAGAAATGTTCATTATTCCAGCAAAGACACCTCATAAAGTTATTGGTAAACATAATTCAAAATTTACAGTTACAAGGATTTAAGAAGAAATTATGAAATTAATAAAATAACACTTTAAACTGCGACCCTTTTTTGCTATAATATATGACAGATATTATAGACAGAAAGGGTCGCTTTTTTATGAAAATGAAGTATTTATGGCTATATATTGTAGCAATAGTAGCGTCTTTGGGTGGTTTACTATCAGGTTACGACACAGGGGTAATTTCAGGCGCGCTATTATTTATAAATGAAACCTGGGATTTATCAGATTCACTTCAAGGTTTTTTAGTAAGTTCTGTTCTAATCGGTGCGGTTATTGGGGCAGCTACAAATGGCATTTTAGCTGATATTTTTGGTCGTAAAAAAATAATTATGGCAACCGCCGTAATTTTTATGACTGGTTCAATTTTATGTGCATTAGCTCCAAATGTAGTTGTTTTAGTAATTTCAAGAATTTTTGTCGGCTTCGCAGTTGGTATTGTTAACTTCGTTGTGCCTTTGTATCTGTCAGAAATTTCGCCAAAAGCACTAAGAGGTACACTTGTATCACTTTATCAATGGGCAATTACGGCTGGTATTTTATTTTCTTATGTAATTAATTCAGCCTTTGCAAATGCAGTTTATAGCTGGCGATGGATGTTATTTGCAGGAGTTGTACCAAGTTTGATTTTACTGGTTGGAATGAGCTTAATGCAAGACACACCGCGTTGGCTTGTTAGCAAAAACAGAAACGAAGAAGCTAAAAAAGTTTTCCAAAAAATTGAACCTTCAATTGATGCAGACAAAGAAATTGAAGATATTAAACAAACAATTAGTAAAAGTTCGGAAAAAAATGAAAAATTCGTATTCAAAAAATGGATGGTTATGCCGTTTGTTGTGGGCATTGGAATTATGTTTGCACAAATTTGTACAGGAATAAACACAATAATTTACTATGCACCTACAATCTTCAAATCTGCAGGCTTTGATAGCAATATCACAGCTATTTACGCGACAGCAGGCATTGGTATAATTAACTTCTTAATGACAATTGTTGCTATATATTTTACAGACAAATTAGGCAGAAAACCATTATTATACCTTGGTTTAACAGGCGTAATGCTAAGTTTATTCGCTCTTGGCACATCTTTTGCATTTGCTGATGTTTTAGGCTCGTACCAAAAATGGGTTGCAGTCGGAAGTTTAGTAACATATATTATTTTCTTTGCAATGAGCCTTGGACCTGTTGGTTGGATTATTGTATCAGAAGTTTTTCCGCTTAAAATCCGCGGAATTTCAATGAGTATCTGCACAGTTTCAAACTTTGCCTTCAACTTCTTTGTTGTTGCAAGTTTTCCAATACTTCTACACAGAATTGGCGGTGCTTGGACTTTCTGGATATTTGGATTTGTTTCAATTCTTTGCATAATCTTTGTTTATTTCTGCGTTCCTGAAACAAAAGGAATTTCTCTTGAAAAAATCGAAGAAAACTGGATAAACAACGTTAATCCAAGAAATTTTTAGACAAATAAAAAAATATTATTAAATACATTTTATGGACAAAATATTAGACAATCTCCAAGAAAATTTTGACAAATTTCGCATTGTAATCAAATTTACCTTTATCGGTTGTTTGGTTATAATTGCATTGTTTGTATTTGTCGGAATTGGTTGTAAAACTTATTATACATTTTTTAAAGAAATAAATTCAAATCCACAAAAAGCTATTAAAAAAATTGATTTTCTGCTAAAAATAGCACCCAAATCAGCGTCTTTATATTATTTAAAAGGTCATGCCTATCTTAACCTTGAAGAATACGACAAATCTTTAGGCTTTTTTGAAAAATCACTTGAGTTTAAAAAAGCCCCTCATACTTACGCTGAAATGGCAGTTGCAAATTTCAAAAAAGAAAGAAAAATCACCCCTAAAGTTCTTGATTTGTTTGACGAAGCTATAAAATTAGATTCCTCAAAACCTCAAATTTATTTTGAAAGAGCAAACGTATATTTTATCGCAGGCGAATACGATAACGCCTTAAAGGATCTTGAAAATACTTATATGATAACTCATGATGAATGTTTCATTAGTCATTCCGCGGAAATTTATTTACAAAAAGGCGACTATTGTAAGGCTTACGCATACTTTGAAGCCTTCGACAAAGAAACTGGAAGCAATTCCGTATTAAAAGATTACGCAAAATTCAGGTGTAAATAATAATATGGCACACTTGACACCTGTTACGTTATAGGTTACAATATTAATATGATAAAATCATTCGTGCATAAAGGGCTTGAAAAATTCTTTAAAACAGGCTCAACAAAAGGTATTCAAGCCATACACGCCAATAAAATTTCAAGAATACTTGCAGTTTTAAATGCTATGTCAGACCTAAACGATTTGGGCTCACCAGCCTATCGTTTACACCCTCTTTCAGGAGATTTAAAAGGGCTATGGTCAGTTACCGTTCAAGCAAACTGGAGAATAACCTTTAAATTTGAAAACGAAAATGTTTATATTGTTGATTATCAAGATTATCACTAGAAAGGACATAATTTATGGAAATGTTTAACCCACCTCATCCTGGAAAAATTTTATTAGAAGATTGGATAAAACCTTTAAACTTTAGTATTTCAGAGTTTGCACTAAAAATTGGTACAAGTCGTAAAAATTTATCTGAAATTACAAATGCAAAATCAGGTATTAGCCCTGAAATGGCTCTAAAATTATCAAAAGCACTAAAAACATCACCTGAATTATGGCTTAGAATGCAAGTTGCATACGATTTGTGGCAGGCAAAACAAAAAACAGATTTGTCTAAGGTAGAAATTATAGCTTTGTAGATTTTTTGTAAAACAAAACGGCGGGCGCTTCGCGCCCGCCGTTAAAATATCATTTTAAAATTAGTATTGCAACATTGTGAAAACATCAACGCCTAAATTTTCTAATTTTTCGCGTCCGCCAAGTCCATTCAATTCAATCCAGAAAGTTGCACCCACAACATTTGCTTTAGCTTGACCAATAAGTCTGCAAGCAGCGCTTGCTGTTCCGCCTGTTGCTAATAAGTCATCTACAATTAAAACATTTTTACCTTCTTCGATTGCGTCTTTATGCATTTCAATTGTGTCAGTACCATATTCAAGCTCGTAAGTTTCTTTAAAAGTTGGAGCAGGTAATTTGTGTGGTTTTCTGATTGGAATAAAACCAACATTCAACTTATACGCCAAAGGCATGCCAACAATAAAACCTCTTGATTCCATGCCTGCAACATAATCAATTTTCATATCTTTATAATGTTCATACAAGAAATCAACCATATTCTTCATCGTTTCAGGTTCTTTTAAAGCTGTTGTAATATCTCTAAATAAGATACCTTCCTTTGGAAAATCTTGAATGGCTCTAATTTTTTCTTTAATACCTGCTAACATTTATCTACCCCTTTTTGAATTATACTCCTACTTTTTCTTTATGTTGTTGTTCTTCTTCTAAAATAAGCCCATGAGTTGTTTTACCCCAATCCATATCTTTTGGTTTGAATAAAATCTTCAAAGACACATAAAACGCAACAGGGAACCATATTGCTAAAATGTATGCTGAAGTTTCTACGGCTTGTTTAAGAGCTTCCCAACGACTCAATTTATTGTATTTTCTTAAACTGTAACGAGTTGCAAGAGTGAAGCAAATACCAATTACAAGACCTACTAAAAGTGATGTAAAAATACCTATATCATCAACTGCAACTTTATCAGTTAAAACTTTAAAACATCTTATAATAACCTCAAAAATAAACCACGTCGGCATAATAAATTCTGATAAATAAGCTGTCATGTCTAATCTTGCACGCAAAGACATTTTTTTAGAGGTTAAAACCTTACCGAAAAGTTCTAAATAGCGTCTTACTGTACCCTCATACCAACGTCTGCGTTGTCTGTAAAGAGGCATTAAATAAATAACGCCTTCTTCTCTAACCTGCGCTTCAGGACAAAAACGAATATCCCAACCTTTTATCTGAAGTCTTGTTGACATGTCTAAATCATCAACAAGTGTATAATTATTCCAACCGCCGATATCTTCAAGCGCTTTTCTTTTAATTAATTCGCCGTTTCCTCTTAATTCCACCGCCCCTTTTACTGCATCACGACCAATTTGGAAGTGAGAATCAAGTGTCATTTCATTATCTTGACAACGGGTTAAAAAGTTTACATTTCTGTTTGAAATAACTTTTCTGGCTTGAACTGCGCCAACATCTTCTGGTTCTAAATTTGGAATTAACTTTGTTAAAAAATCTGAATCCACTCTTGCATCAGCATCAAAAACTAAAATAGCTTCACCTTTTGCATAAACTAAAGCATCATTCAAAACGGCTGATTTGCCAGGGAAAGCGTCTTTTTTTCTAACCAACGCCTTAACCTTGTCATGCTTTTGTTCTAATTCGCGAATTACATCTGCAGTATTATCATCACTTCTATCATCTATAACAATAAGTTCAAAGTTTGGATAATCTAATTGCAAAATATTTTCAACAGTCTGTGAAATCACCGCGCCTTCATTATGAGCAGGCACCATGATTGTAACAAATGGTTTATAGTTTTCATTTATAACTTTTGGATTTTTAAGTAATTTACGCTTTTTATGCTTATCTGCCAAAGTCATGTAAATTGTGTAAACAGTCATGCCAAAAATAAGGAAAACCAATCCCCATATAGTATTAAAATGGTATTGATAAATGTATAAAAACACCGTCAAACCAGCAATAATAGTAAATAATATGAATCTTTCTTTCATCTATTCTAAAAACCTCTAGTGGAAAATCCCATTACTAAATAATTTTATCAAAAAAAGAATACAAAAGCATGCCCGAAAAGGTATTTTTTACTTTTTGTATAGATATATTAAGTTTCTTAACCTTTAGCAAATCAGACTATTACTGAATTTCAGCTATACTATATGGCTAAAATGTAAAAAAAACGTAATATTCTTGCTATTTCAAATTTCCCAGATATAATAAATCTTGTACATAAATTTATGAAAGGACACAAAATGAACAAAGAAGAATTAGTACAAGAATTATCAAAAAAAGCAAAAGTTACACAAAAAGAAGCATACGATGTAGTAACAGCATTCGTTGATACAGTTGAAAAAACACTTGCTAAAGGTAAAAAAGTAACATTAGTTGGTTTTGGTACTTTCGAACCTCGCAAACGTGCAGCTAGAAACGGCAGAAACCCTCAAAACGGTAAAGAAATTAAAATTCCTGCTAAAACAGTTCCTGCATTCACAGCTGGTAAAAGATTCAGAGCTATTGTTAACGGTAAATAATTAACCAACAATAGAACGGAAAATTTAAGAGCATATCCGATGGATATGCTCTTTTTTTGTTGCTTTAATTATTAATTTGTAATAAACTTTAAGTATGAATACAAATTTGGAACTTACATTTGCGCATATTTATCCAAAATTAATGAACCTTTATGGCGATATTGGAAATGTTATGACGTTAAAAAATCGTTGTGAATGGCGCGGAATAAAATTTATAGCCGAAGAAATTAACATTGGTGATGAAATAAAACCTCACGATATATATTTTATTGGTGGGGGTCAAGATAGACAACAAATTGATGTCGCCGAAGAATTGAAAAAAAACAAAGAATTTTTAACCCAAGAACGCGATAACAATGCCGTTTTTCTTGCAATATGCGGTGGATATCAGCTTTTAGGGCATTATTACAAGGCACAAGACGGTTCTAAACTTGACGGAATAAGCCTTTTAGACGCTTATACTTTGGCTGGAAACAAAAGATTTATCGGAAATGTAACTTCAGAAATTGACTTTTTAACTCCGAATACCCTTGTTGGATTTGAAAATCATAGTGGTTTAACCTACCTGCAAGGTGAAACTAAACCTATATCAACGATTTTAATAGGAAACGGCAACAACGGTGAAGATAAAACAGAAGGTGCAAGATATAAAAACGTGTTTGGAACGTATTTACACGGCTCTTTCTTACCTAAAAACCCTCATTTTGCAGACTTTTTGATTGAATTAGCTCTAAAAAAACGTTATAACGACGATATTAAACTTAAACCATTAAATGACAATATTGAATTGGCAACACACAAAAACCTGATTAATAAACCATATTAATTTAGCATTTTAGCCCAATTTATGATAAAATTTTACTATGAATAAAAAGAAAATATTCACAATACTAGTTACAATATTATTCTTAGCTTTTCTGGTATATATCTTTAAGGATATGAGTGCTGAAGAATTTTTTAGCGCTTTTAAAATGTTCAGTTTTAAATATCTTTTTTGGATTGTATTTTTGTATTATTTTACGATGTATTTGCGCGGAATACGTTGGAAAGCATTATTAATGGATAATCCAAAGTATTCAAATTGGCATTTAGGCGCAGTATTTGTCGTAGGAAGCATGCTGAATAGTTTTTTGCCAGCAAGAGCAGGTGATATCTATCGTGCATATTATTTAGGTGAAAATAAACAAGAAAACAAAATGAAAATTTTTGGTTCAATCATTTTAGAAAGAACTCAAGACGGCATAAGTGTATTTTTTATTTTGCTTTTTGGTGTATTGTTTTATTGCAAAAATAATCCTGTAATTTTAAGTGCAATATACTTTTTTGGATTTGTGTTTATCGGCAGTATGATTGCATTTTACCTGATTTTTAAATTCAACAAAATTGATATTGTTTGCCAAAAAATTGAAGAAGTTTTAGAAAAAATTTATCTAAAAAAATTATCAAATGTGGTTAAAAGTTTAAACAAACATGCAAATTCATTCATGGAAGGTTTTGAAGTTTTAGACAGTTGGAAATTATCTTTAAAATCAGCAGTAATGAGCGCATTAATCTGGGGTCTTGAATGTTACATTGTATTTTTAGTTTTAGCAAGCTTCAATTTAAACTTACCATTTTCTGCGAGTTTATTTGTTATAAGTTTAATATCATTTTCAGCGATGCTACCATCTACATCAATATTTTTCGGACCATATCAGGCGGCATATTTAATCGCATTAGGTATTTATGGTGTCAACAAATCAACCATACTAGCAATATCTCTGGTTCACCCAGTTTTAATTGTTACACTCTTAACGATTGTTGGAATATACTATCTATATAAATTTAATTTTTCTTTAGATAAAATCAAAGAAGTACAAGAACAAGAAAGGGCTACAAATGAAATTTAAAACCGCTTTTACAATGGCAGAAATTTTAATCGTAATTGCAATAATTGGCGTTGTTGCAGCACTTACAATACCTAATCTTACCAAAGACTACGAAGAAGAAGAAATTGTTACTAGAGTAAGAACAGCATATAACGATATCGAATTAGCATATCAAAAGGCAATTAATAAATATGGCCCTTACGACACTTGGAATTCTAGTTTATCTGAGGAAGAAAGAATAAAACGAGTTCTTGACTTTATAAAAGGAAACTATTTAGAGAGTACAGATTGTCTTTGGGGAACTGGAGCTATGTATTGTATATGGGGTATTAAAAAAGAAACTGACAATGGAACTATTATAGGCGTAACTATAAGAGGTGATGCAAACTCCTCATTCAGATTTTTTGTATATACTCTAGGAAACAATCCTCCTCATACACCAGGAGTAAATACATTTGAATTTAACACAACAGACAATAACCAAACAATCATTCCAAGGGGATTCGGCACTGACAGAAATGATATTGATGACTTGGACTTGGGTGGAGATGGAAGTATTATTAGTAGTAGTAGTGGTCCACTCGTAGCACAACCGCAGCCAGGTCTTCAAACTGATAATCATATGTATAATGCTACAAATTGGGTTGTTCACATTGGAAACTTAGAGTATAACAAATGCAATGATTTAAATTGGGAAACACAAACTACTTGTGAGTAATTACATTTAGCATTCTTTCAACACAAAATTTTGAGTTCAAATAAGTTGAAGCAAAGTCATAACACTTGTTTATGACGTATTCGTATGCTTTTTCATTATTTAGATAATAGTTTATTTTTTCGACTAAATCGCCCATATCAACATAAAATGGCAAATCGCCTTTATAAATATTTATTTCTTCTCTAAAATCACTTATGACAAGTGTTTTACAAGTTACCGCTTGTACCGTTCTATGATTTAAAGACGAAATACCTTGTGAATTCATTGTATAAACGATTTTTGATTTATTCAATGCAACAGCCATGTCATATTCATTGTCAATAAAGCCTTTATAAGCAGATTTTAGTAAATCCTTTTCATTAGTTCTTGAAAGAGCATCTTGATAATGTTTTTCAATCGCAAACCACGCAAATTTCAAATTTGGAAAATTTTGCATTAACTCAATAGTAAAATTCAATCTATAATCAGTATCCAAGCGACCTGCGAACATTATATCATATTCTTTTTGTAAATTTAAAGGTTTATAAATTTCAGTATTTACAAATTGCGGAATATAATAAAGATTTTTAATATTTGAGCGTTCAGCTAAAGTTCTATCCCAATAGAATGTATAGTTTCCGTCTTCGTTCAAATAAGGCAGATATTTTTCCCACTCGTCTAAAACACCTGACGCTTTGCTTTCAATTTCATCAGCAAAATAACAAATACAAGTTAAATTCAAACCATTATCTACTTTTAGTTTTAGAGGTGAAAAATCATAGCCCGTTATGCAAAAATATTCTTTTCCATTAATAAATTCTAAAAAATTATCAGAACAAAGTTCATCATAATATTCAACATCATAGCCGTTTTGTTCAAACCCTTTGGCCAAGCTATCTACAATTAATCTCCCAGCAATACTATGTGGTACAATTGCTAAAACTTTTTTGTTCATACTCATAATAAAGCACAAAACAGATAATTTGTCCATTTATATTATTTACAAATGCCAAATTAAAAAGTATAATGTAACTATGGAGAATAAAACACAGGTAATTATAGTCGGAGGAGGACCAGCAGGTATATCTGCTGGGATTACACTAGCACGCGCTGGCAAAAATGTTATTCTGATTGAACGTGGTACGTATTGTGGTAGCAAAAACGTCTTTGGTGGCGCAATTTACACTCAACCAACAAAAGAAATTTTTCCAAATTTTGAACAGGAAGCACCACTTGAAAGAAACAACACAAAACACAGATATCTTCTTTTAACTAATACAGATGCGACTAATATTGAGCATTCCGGCGAAAAAGAAATTTCAAATAGTTACACTGTTATAAGAGGAAAATTTGACCGTTGGGCGTCAGAAGAAGCTAAAAAAGCGGGAGTTGTAATAGTTACAGAAACAGTTGTTCAAGAATTAATTACAAAAAATAATAAGGTTATTGGGGTAAAAACCGAACTTGAAAAATATTATGCAGATATCGTAATTCTTGCAGACGGTGTAAATTCACTGCTTGCAAAACAAATTGGACTTCGTAAAAATCTTGAACCGCAAGATGTTGCAATTGGCGTAAAAGAAGTTATAAAACTATCTCCAGAAATAATCAACGAACGCTTTAATTTAGCTACAAACGAAGGCTGTATTTCTGAAATTATTGGATATCCGATGAACGGAATGCTAGGCTTAGGCTATATTTACACAAATAAAAACTCTGTAACAATCGGTTTAGGCATAACTTTAGATGAATTAAGTGAGCATAAAATAAAACCTTATGAACTTTTGGATAAATTAAAAACGCATTCTGCAATTGCACCTTTAATTAAAGGCGGAGAACTAATCGAATATTCTGCACATTTAATTCCTGAAGGCGGTTATAATAAACTGCCAAGACTTTATGGTAATGGAGTTATGATAGTTGGCGACGCTGGAATGCTTGTAAATAATTTGCATTGGGAAGGTACAAATTTGGCAATGCTAAGCGGGCAATACGCTGGAGAAACCGCTATTAACGCTATTAATAAAAATGATTTTTCTGAAAATAGCTTAAAACTATATAATAAAAAACTCGAAAACTCATTTATTTTGAAAGATTTAGCAAGTTACAAAAATTTAATGCCAATAATGCACAAAAGACGAAAATCATTTACTGGCTATTACATTGAAAAAATTAACTCATTTTTCCAAATGTTTACAACAGTTGACAGTATTCCAAAACGAAATAAGTTTAGAAACTTCATAAAAGAATTCTTCACTGAAAGAAGTTTTTCAGAACTTTTCAAAGACGGTATTTCAGTATTAAAGCTACTTTGGGAGATTTTAAGATGAGCATTGATGACAAATTATTTACAGTCAAATATGTAAGTGATAATGTTTCGCACTTGACACCCGACCCCCAAAAATGCGACAATTGTAAAAAGAAAGCATGCACTTTTGTATGCCCTGCAAATGTTTGGCAATATGATGAAAATACAAAAACATTAACAGTAAATTACGAAAATTGCCTAGAATGCGGAGCTTGCCGAATTGCATGTGAATATCAATGTATAAAATGGGAATACCCAAAAGGCAATAAAGGCGTAACTTTCAAACAAGGCTAATAAAATAAACAAGGAGGCATATAAATGGAAGAAAACATGAAAGAAGAATATTCAAATCAACATCGTCGTTGGTATGATAAAGACCCAGTATTATCTCAAGCAATGAACACACTTGAACATTCTGATGATGATACTCAAATCAGAATTGCACTTAACTTAATCAAAATCATCATTGAACACAACATCGAAAACGATAAATACGAATCAGTTGAAGATGTAATCTCAGCAGTTCAATCAGGTCAAAGCGATTCAAGAAATGGTCGTTGGTACGATATTGACGGAACTTTGAAAACAGCTATGACCATGTTACAAAATTGCCCTGAAGCAACTCAAAATGTTATTGCTAAAGAAATGGCTAAAATGGTTATCGACAAAATTAAAGAAAACGACGAAGGCCTTGAATAAAAACGCGAAGCCGATGTGAAGTCAATTATTTGGCGACGAGAAGTCGGCGACAAATATTGACGAAACATAATATCACCGCCGTAGGAAACGCAGGACAAAGTCCGAGTACCACAGGCGGAAAAAACGCGAAGCCGATGTGAAGTCAATTATTTGGCGACGAGAAGTCGGCGACAAATATTGACGAAACATAATATCACCGCCGTAGGAAACGCAGGACAAAGTCCGAGTACCACAGGCGGAAAAAACAAGCGAAGCCGATGTGAAGCAACGCACATGGCGACAAGAAGTCAACAAAAAGAGGGCTGGATTTTGAAAAAATCCAGCCCTCTTTTTAAACTTAATCAATTATAACATCTTAGAACGCAACAGAATATAGTACCTTCTTGCACCATAATAAATAATCATTGATACAAAATCATTATCCAAATCTTCAACTTCTAAATAAGTTTTTGGCGCTTGTTTACGTTTCCCAGAATTAAAATGACCGACCATATTAACAAAATTAATATGAATTTTCTGACTTGGGGTTAATTTTTCTTTTGGTAAGTTCAATTCATAAAATCCTAAAGGAACTATTTCGTTGTTATAACAAGGAATTGTCGCCTTTACAACACCATTTTCTTTAAATAAAACATACCATTTACCGTCATGTTCTCTTGGAGTTAAAAGATAATATCCAGGTTCTATTTTTGTGTTTTTAAAATATACCTCTGAATTAAGCCTGAAAAGCGGATATGGCGACCAAGCATAATGCTGATTATCGTAATATTGATCAGGGTCAATTCCATGGATATAAGAAAAATCTGCGGGTTCTAATTCTTGATATATACGTCGATAATCAATATCTGCGTATGCTTGCGATATTGAAAAAAATAAAATAGTCAAAAGTAACAATAGTTTTTTCATACTACTATTTTAATGATTTTTTATGTAAAGACAATCATTTAATTAAGTGAAAAATTATTTTCTAACTTTATTTTCTTCACCTTTTAAAAGTCTTTTAACATTTTCTCTATGTAAATAAATAATATAAATCGCCCCTATTGCACAATAAACAACATAGGCAATTGGTTGATGAAATACAAACATCAAAATTGGTGCGCAAATTACTGCAATAATTGAACCTAAAGAAACATATTTTGAAGTATAAGTTATAACACTCCAAATAGCAGCAACAATAAGCCCAACAATTGGATTTAAAGCCAAAATTGTACCAACACCAGTTGCAACAGATTTTCCACCTTTAAAAGCCAAGAAAAGGGGTTTACTATGTCCTAAAATTACGCCAATTGAGGCAATAACTGGCGGAATTCCTAATTCTGCTTTGAATACAACGAACATAGTTGCCAAAATTACTGGAATCATACCTTTAACAGCGTCTAAAAGCATTACGATAAAGAAATACGGTGTACCCAAAACTCTTTTTACATTAGTTGCACCAGTTGAACCAGAACCAATATCTCTGATATCTTTACCTGTTTTCGCTTTAACAATTAAATATCCTGTCGGTATAGAACCTATTAAATAAGAAATAATAAATACAATACCAATCATATATAACCATGCCATTATTTCTACTGTAAATCCAAATAATTTCATATTTTTCTCCTTTGAAAGTTATTATATAATACTATCGCATTATAATCAAATAGTTAATATCTGCTTTCGCGTCTGTGTTTTTAGGAATTTTCTTCCACAATTTAAGATGAATACTTGCAGGATATTTCATAACAGTATAATGAAGTTCTTTTTGATTAGGCGAACCGTTGTTACAGCCCCCCTTAACACCACATGCCGTTCCTAAATGTATAAAATCCTGAAAAGCATACACATTTGTTGATACGTTATTTTTATCTTGAATAAAAGCAATATTATTAATATTATCTGCATAAGCATATTTGAACCCTAAATCACGAGCATTTAAACCTTTAAGCAAGAAGTCCGAACCTAAAGAGCCTTTATAAGCTGATACTTCAAAAATTACTTTTATCGTATTTTCATCTTTTGAATAATTAATTTTTACTGGCATCAAATAATCTACTGGCGAACATTGTTTTCTAGGTTTTTCATCAAAACTTACTCTGTCTAAACCAACTAAAACTGTCGGATTATTAATGTATCTGCTTTCTTCAGATAAGCCTTTATAAGCGTTTGGACCTTTGCCATAACAAGTTAACGCTTCAATTCCCAACCAAGGTTTTTTATCAGCAATTTGGCTAAAAACTTCAACTGACGGTTTGTAATTCCTGTTTTTGAAAATTGTATTTTCCACAAAAAGTTTTCTTTGGGCATAAATTTCTGTTTTTGTTTTATTATTCAAATCACTCATCGGATTAACAGGGATACTACCTGTAACCCAAAATTCATCTTCATCTTGTTTATTGAAATCTAAATTAAAAGGATTATTTGAGTCCTCTTTTTTAAATTCATTTTCAGGAAAAGATAATTCAATATCAACATCATCAAGTTCTTCCTCTTCATCAAATTCCTCAATCCAAGGCTTTTGTGAGGATAATTTCAAAACACCTGATTGTTTCAAATTACTAAAAAAATCAGGTTTGATTATTGCATAAATTATCACCGTTACAACAACGGCGATAATTATTAAAAATTTTTTAAATTGGCTCTCTGGACTTTGATTCATAATTTATTAAGCGATATCCCAACGACCACAAGTACCGCCCCAACGAGCAATAATATTACCTTGAATATCTTTAATATTTTCATAATGCGGGTGATTATGCTCGTCTAAACCTTCAACGATTGTAATAACTTCACATTGATTTGAACAACCGTTGCAATCGCAAGTTATTGACGCAAAGTGCATATCACCAACTTCCCAACCTCTGAAAGTTGTTTCTTTATTTGTATATTGATGATTTTCCATTGCTAACAATGCAGCACCGATTGCACCCATTGTTTGATGGTGGTCAGGAACAACAATTGAAGTGCCTAAAGTTTCTTCAAATGCTTTTACCATACCTTTATTTGTTGCAACACCGCCTTGGAATGAAATTGTTGGCAATAAATCTTTACCTAAAGCCAAATTTGCTAAATAATTTCTAACCAATGCTTGACACAAACCATATAATAAATCTTCTACAGGATAACCTAATTGTTGTTTGTGAATTAAATCAGACTCAGCAAATACACCACAACGACCTGCAATACGAGCAGGATTTGTAGATTGCAATGCAGTATCACCAAATTCTTCAATAGGAACATTCAAACGTTGTGCTTGATGGTCTAAGAAACTACCTGTACCCGCTGCACAAACTGTATTCATCGCAAAATCGGTTACAATACCATCACGTAAAATAATAATTTTACTGTCTTGTCCACCGATTTCAAGAATTGTTTGTACTCCCGGAATATTTACACTTGCAGCAACTGCGTGCGCTGTAATTTCATTTTTAATAATATCTGCACCAAC
>CAKUXD010000022.1 GCA_934699705.1 uncultured Candidatus Melainabacteria bacterium | reverse complement strand
TAATTCCCAGTAAAAACATTTCTGTACCGACAATATTTCTGCCAAGTCTGCGGGCTTCTTCTTTTGCAAGTTTCATTGCGATACATTCTGGTACTGTGGTTATTGCATATAAAAGATGTGCAGAGTCAATTTTTTTGTCATTACGCCTTTGAGCCAACTGCCATGCGATTTCAAGAACTTTTTTTGCTCTGTCTGTGAAGGTAATTTCGCTATCAAAATACTCATCACCATATCCAATAGTGTTTTCAACGGCTTTTCGGGCATCTTTTATGTTGATTTCAAGTTCGTTTAAAACCCTTGCGCCAATTCCGTTGCCTTCTTCAATAATTCCCAGTAAAAACATTTCTGTACCGACAATATTTCTGCCAAGTCTGCGGGCTTCTTCTTTTGCAAGTTTCATTATTGTTAAGGCTTCAGACATTTGATTTTCAATTGGTTTTAAAATGTCTTTTTCCAAAGTTGAGTCAGAAATTCCCATTTGTTGCAAAATTTTGTAAGCAATGCCTTTTTTGGATTTTAAAATTCCAAGTAGCAGGTGCGAAGCATTAACTTCAGAAGAACCGAGTTCTTTTGCGATTTCAATGGCGCTATTCATTGCTACAAAAGCATTTGGAGTGAAAATTATTTGTCTGTTTTCAAATTCATCTTCTCTGCCAGTAAATTTTTTTAATTTTTCATCAAAATCAGCTGAATTTATACCATTTTTAGATAAAATTTGAGCTAATTCTGAATTTTTATCTTCAAGGATTGATGATAAAATTTGTTCTGTCCCTAAAATTTCGTATTGAGAAGCTGAAAGTTTTGATAATGCTCGGTCAAAGATTTCTTTACTACCTGATAATAGTTTATCTGTTTCGATTAATTCTGCCGGAAGTTTTGATGAATTGTCGCTTTCAGGGTGAAGTTTTTTTTGCGTCTTTTTTTGAACAAGTCTGGATAATAAATCTTTAGATTTGTAGGTATCAAAATCAAATCTGTCTAAAATCCTTGAAATATAAGAGTTTTTGTCGTTTAGAACTGCTAAAAATATATGTTCAAAAAGTATGCTTTGATTACCTGATTTTTGGGCTAAATCCATTGATTTCTTTAGTAAATCCTTGCTGGCATTACTAAAAGGCGGTGTTGAAAAAATTTTTGATGATTTTTCAAAGCGTAATTTTTCTTCAACAACTTTTTGTAAGTCTGAAAAAGTGATATTGTAATCTCTGAAAACTTTTAGAGATATACCTTTTGCAAGTTTTGCTAAAGCCAGTAAAAAATGTTCAGGCTGAACCGACACATTTTGCATTAATTTTGCTTGATTTTGTGCCTCTGTAACTACATTTATTGCTTTTTCAGTAAATTTTTCTAACAAATTAGTCCTCTGTTTCGTCTTCTAGTGATTCAATGTATGCTTCGACTTTTTCAAATTCTTCATCATCTTCAATTGTTTCAAAAGAATAACCGCCATCTTCTTGGATTAATCGCATTACTACGATATTTTCAGCATCTTCTTCTTCTGGATTTGTTAAAAGTGCATATTCTTGATTATCTACAACGATGATATCGAATAATTCAAATTTAATTTCGTTTCCATTTTCGTCAACTGTTTCAATAATTCTTTTTTCTGACATTTTATAACCTGCTTTCTTTAATTAATTTTTTCTAAATACTGTTCTAATATTATTCTTGCGCTTTCTACGTCAACAAGACCTTTTTCTTTTCTAAAATTTATTTTTCTGTTTCGGAGATTTTCTTCTGCTGTGTCTGAAGTTAATCGTTCGTCTTCTTGTTTTATCTCAAATTCTTCAAAGTTTTTTGAAAATTCAATACAATCTTCTGCTTGAAATCCCTTTGTTCCGTCCATGTTATATGGTACACCAATAATTATTTCCTGAACATTATTATCTCTGGCTATTTTTTTTATTTCATTTACTGCTTCTTGTTCGGGATTTCTATTAATGTAAGAATGTCCGTTTGCAATTATGTGTAAGTAATCGCTTAAAGCTATTCCTATTCTTTTTGTTCCGATATCAAGAGCCATTATTTTGTGCATATTAGCCAGCAACCCATTTTTCTTCAATTGTGTTTATAATGTTTTCAAGTAAATCAAGTGAAAATTCTTTTTTAGTAGTTTCCCTGTTTCTTGCAAAAATATTAGTAGTTTGTTCTTCTTCGACTATTCTGTATTTTTGTCCTACATAATATTCGTAAATACTTTTCCTAACTATGTTTACAAGCATTTTTTGAATACTTTCTTCATCAAAGTATAGTGAATATAATCTTTGAGCTTCGGCTTTTTCATTTGAAAGATATTTTAAGTAGGCTGAAACTAATATACGATGTTTCCATTTTTTATATTCTTTTTTTGTGAAAATTGTATCAAGATTTTCTTCAATTTCCTTGTCTAAATCTTGCTTTAAGTCGCCGTTTAAGTAATTTTTATTGATTTTTTGTATAAATTCAGCAAATTCATCAGAAAAATCAGTATCTAAGAACCATTTTTGTGCGATATCTGATAAACAAATTTTATTAAAATCATCTTCTGTTAATTTTTCTTTATTAAATTTATCTTCTAAAATAAATTCCATTGGAACTGGTTCAATAGGTATATCGGAAGTTAAATTTCGCCAGCAAATATATTCATAAGACATGATTTCGCCATGTCTGTGAACCAGATTTTCAGCATCAACAAGTAATGATTTTAGTACAGTTTGATTAATATAAACGCTGTCTTCATCTCCATAGAAGCGTTCTACAATTTTTGCAAATTCATCTTTTGTAATTTGATTAAAACCAAAGCAATCTACAATGCCCCATTTATCATTAATTACAGTTGCTACGAATTGGATTGTTTCATCTTCTCTATCGCGAGAAAATATTAAGGCTTGGTTGCCATGCCCGTCTGGATAGCTTGTGTAGCATTCATAAGGTTTTGATTCCGATAAAACTTCTTTATAGAAATCAATTGCGTTATCTTCTCTTACACCTGATAATTTTAGGGCTGAAATATTTCGTTTAATTGCAGGAACTAAGTCTTCATCGACATATTCTAAGGATTCTTGTAAAGCGTGAAGTGCAAGCTGAGATTTTGTTGTACCTAAAATTTCAAGCGCAACTTGTGCAATTCTTGCCGTTGGATCGTGCAAAAATACTGGAATTAAAATATTTGCAAGCGCGTCTTCTGAGTAGTCTTCGCCTAAGGATTGAACTAAGGTCATTTTATCTTCATACGGAATTGCTTCTAAAAAGTCCAAAAAGTCAATTTGTGCTTCTGGATTCATGATTGCAGAATGCAGTAATTCTTTTGTTTCTGAATCAATAATTTCTTCTGGTGATTCAAAATATTCGTCAATGTCGTTGTAATCAACTCGATTGCCCATGTCTTTTAAAAGATTTAAGATTAAAGCCTTGTTGTAATCGCTTACTGTCGGGCTTTTTAGTGAGGTCCACAAGGCATTTTCAAGTTGTTCTTTGTCTGCAAGTCTTAACATTAAAAAACTTATGATAAAAGCCTTATCCTCGTTTGTTTTTACAAATTCTCTCATTAGTAAATCAAGAACTTGTTTTTTGTTCTCCTGACCAGCCAAAACCTCAATAATACCGTCAACTTTTGACGCATCTGACAATGTTTGTAATTTTGAGATTACTGTTAAAATTTCAGCTTTTAATTGAATTTTGTTAAGTTGTTCCATAATTATTTGCTAATCCTCCAGATTGCATCAAGTACCTTTTGCGCTTCGTCTGATGGAAGTCTGTCATTTAAAATTAAGTATTGTACTGCAATCATTGTGCATTCGGAACAAATGTTTACTCCTGGTCCTTTAACCATTTTTAACACTTCTGTGTTTGGCCTGCCACAAAAACTACAATAAACTGGCTCTTGACTTTGTGGAGTTGATGTTTCCGCGGAGTCTTCTTTTGTCTTGTGTGTACGTTTACCTAATTTTACAACTTTTTCTTCTGACATATTTTATTCCTTTTTTCTTATCTATATTGTAACTTAAATTTTAATTTATTGCCAAATTTTTAAATTTATTTTAAAATAATATTACAAGCACGTAATATAAGGAATTTTTATGAAAAAGGCATTATTTTTAGTAACTATTTTGACGTTGTCTGTTTTATCAACGGCATGTATTAATAATTTAGCAGTACAAGAATTAAATAACAAAGCTGCTGAATATATGAAAAAAGGTGATTATGAAAATGCAATAAGTCGCTTGAAATCAAGTTCTGATTTAGATGAAAATATTTTTGAAACTCAATATAATCTTGCAATTGCATATACTGAAAACGAAGATTATGATGAAGCTATTGCTACTTTTGAAAAAGCCTTAGCCTTAAAAACAAGTAGTCCTGACGTTTTTTATTCAAGAGCTGTAATGTATGAAAATTATGCAAAAGATTTATATGCTGGTAATACAAAACAACAAAAAGAAGCTCAAAAAGAGGCTGAAGCTAACGCTGAAGAAGAAGGTGTTGAGTTAAAACAAAATTTGAACGATGATGGTTCTTATAAACCAACTGACGAAGAAAAAGCTGAAATCGCTAAATATTATGAACTTTCAATTGCTGATTATGAAAAATATTTAGAAACGGCAGTTAGCGCAAGAGATAATTTAGAAGTAAAAGCTAAAATTGAACAAATTCAAGGCTTGATTGAATCTATAAATTCAGGTGTTGATTCAAACTAATGTCTTTAGTTTTAGTATCGCCAACAGACGTAGCGTTTAATTTATTTGGGTTGCCTATTTATTGTTATGGTATAACTATGGCAATTGCCGCTTTATCTGGCTTTTATGTATCGTATTTAATTGCAAAAAAATATTATAAAGATGTTATTGATGCAGATGTTTTGTTTAATTTAGCATCTGTCGTAATTATTGTCGGAATTGTGTTTGCAAGGCTTTATTATTGTCTTGTGAACCATGCTTATTATGCTGAAAATTTAAACGAAATATTAAATATAAGACAAGGCGGATTATCAATTCATGGCGGAATTTTTGGTGGCTTTATTTCGGGTGTAATTTACTGTAAATATTCAAGACTACCAATCCTAAAAATGGCGGATATTGTTGCTTATGGCTTAATTTTAGCGCAAGCAATAGGGCGTTGGGGAAATTTCTTTAATTCTGAAGCGTATGGCTTACCTACAAACGGATTTATTAAAGTTTTTATTCCTGAAGCTAACCGTATAGCAGGGTATGAAGGTTTTAAATACTTTCACCCTACATTTTTGTATGAGTCTATTTTAAATCTGTTGATTTTTTTAATTCTATTCTTTGTTGTTCGAAAATTTAGAGCAAAATTTGATGGTTTGATTTTCGCATATTATTTGATTTTATATTCAATTGTGCGATTTTATATTGAGGGTTTAAGACTAGATAATATTGTAAGTATAGCGCATTTACACATTGCACAAGTTGTTTCCTTGATTATTATTGTGTTTGCAAGTGTTTTTATTGTTTATAAATCTTTTAAAACAAAATCTTCTTAATATTTTGTTTCAATTTTAAAATTTGATTTATATATAATTTTAAAATTAAATAAGGTTTTAGAACATTTTATCTTTTTTCAAATGAAATTTCCCAACCGTCGTTGCCGTTGTTTTGTTGGGCAATTTGTTTAACTTCTTCTTCTGTTTTTTCAGGCATTTCGTCTTGTGGCGTGTCTGTTTCGTCAGTTTCAACAGGGTTTATTGGCAAACGGAAGCCGAAAGTTGAACCTTCACCTAATTTTGATTGAACAAACACTTGTCCTTGATGGTGTTTTTCAACAGAAATTTTTACCAGATGAAGTCCTAGTCCTGTGCCTTTTATAGAGTGTGTTTGAGTTTCAATTCTAAAAAATCTGTCAAAAACTTTGTCCAGATATTCTTCTGCGATACCTTGACCTTGGTCTTCTACACTGATTTCTATATAATCACCAACTCTGGCTCTTTCTGCACGAATTTTAATACGTTTGCCATCAGGTGAATATTTTATTGCATTAGACACAATATTTGCTAAAACTCGCCTAATACTGTCTTTATTGAACGGTACTTCTGGTAAATCAGCCTCTTTCATTACAGAGAAGGTTAGATGATGCTCTGATGCTAATATCTTCATTTCGTCAACTACGTCTTCTATCACAGGCATAATATCTTGTTTTGTTTTTTCTAATTTAACATTTTGAGATTCGTATCTTGAAAAGTCTAAAATGTCGTTAACCATTCTGTTTAGGCGGATAATTTCTTGGTTCATTACTCCAATAAATTCTTTTTGTGTATTAAAATCAAAGTCGTTACCGTAATTGTAAAGTGTGTCAATGTAGCTCCTTAACACAGTAACAGGCGTTCTTAATTCGTGTGATACATTTGAAATGAAGTGTGAACGTAGTTTGTCCATTTCAATTTCTTTTGTAACGTCAATAAGTACAATAATGTAGCCCACATATTCTTTGTTAACTGTGAACATTGGCGACATTACCGCTTTTATTACACGCTGATTAACTTCAATATTGAATGCAAGCGGGCGTTGTTCTATAACATCAAGTGGCGTATCTTTGAATTGTTCAATACGTTCTTTGAAACACATTTCTCCGTTTGTATCGCAGTATTGTTGGATTTTTGTTTGCATGATTTCTTTTGGAGTAACATCTAAAAGTTTTTGCGCATGTTCATTTATTAATATTACGTTATCGTAATTATCACAAACTACAACTCCGTTTGCGATACAGGTTAAAATTGCTTCAAGTTTATTTTTTTCCAAGGTTAATTGGCCAATATTTTGTTCTTCGTATTGGTGCAAGCGTGATGACATGTCATTGAAGGCATCAAATAACTGTTTGGCTTCTTTGTTCATGCCATTTGATTCAACTTTTATACCGAATGTTCCTGAAGAAATTTGTTTAACTCCGTCTTGTAACAATTTTAATTCTTTTGTTGAAAGAATAGTATTTGCAAGCATTACAAGAACAATTAATCCCCAAGTTAAAGCAAAAACCATGATTAATGAGGTCGTTGTGGTGTCTGTAATTGCACCAATTATTGTGCCTGACAGTCCGACCATTACTGAACCTACTGTTTGAGAATTTGCTCCATTTTTTAGTATCATTGGTGAACTTACGGCAATTTTAGCTGTTTCGGCTCTTTTGGAGTAGTCCTCGCGACTTGAATATATAGTTCTTGAATTGTTATCTTTAAATTCAATGAACGAAATATCATCATTACTTCCCAAAATTGACAAGGAATGAGAGCGTAAGGTATCATATTTGCTTAACTCTGGTATGTCTTTCGTTATTTCTACTGATTCTATGGCTAATGTTTTTGATATAATCTGACCAAAGTTTTTGTAACCGGTATCAAGATTTTTTTGGATTTTATTAACCGCAAAACAAGTAAGACAAACCATTACAAGAGTTGTTGATACAAGTCCGAAAATTATTAGACGATTTTGAGTAGTTAAATTTTTAATCCAAGTCATACCTTGATTATATCATGCGAGAATTTTATGGGCAAATAATTAATTAAATATCTTCTGCTGTTTTTGTGTTTTTCGCAAGGCTTACGACAACCGTATTGTCATCGTCATCGTCTTTTATGCCTTTATCTACTTCTAAAATCTTTGCTAAAGTCTTTGCGTCGCCTTTAAGTTTGAAATATTCTGCAAATTTTGGCGTAGTTTTTATGTTAAATGAGCGTCCGTTTTTGTCCTTTGTTCGGGAAATTAAGCCCATATCAACAAGTTCTTTTACATGCTCATAAGCATTCGCACCACGAATTTCTTTTAAATTAGATTGGCGAATTGGTTCTTTTAATGCGATGACTGTTAAAGTTTTTAAAACCGCTGGTCTTAAATCAACGGGACAAAGTTTCTCTACAATATCCATGTGTTCTGATTTAACTTGTAAAATATAGCCGTTTTCGTCGTCAATTTCTAAAGCGCCATCACGTGAAGAATAATCCATGATAAGCTCTAGCATTGCTTCTTCAACGCTATCGTTATCTGTTTCTAAAATTTCTGCGATTTCTGCAGTTTGTAGAGCTTTTCCTGTTGTGAAAAGCACCGCTTCAATTCTTGATTTAAGTTGTTCCATTTGCTTTCACCACGTATAAATCAGAGTAAAATTCTTCTTGTTCCAAATCGCATTTGCCTTCTGCTGTTAAAAATAATAACGCAATATATGCAGTAATTTTATTGATACCTATTGAAATTAATTCGTGAAGTTCAACTTTTTCTTCCTTGTTGAATATTTTTTCAAGTTTTGATTGAATAGCAAGAACAGAATTTTCAATAAATTCTTCGTGTGCTAAATTTACAATATCATCAGCAGTCAAATTTGCATAAGAACGAACTCGGCGTTTTGCTCGTTCGTGTGCTTGTTTTAACGATTGTTTTTGCTCTAATTTTTCGTAAAATTCTAATTGTCTAATCAAGTCTTTCAAAGTTACAGTTCTGTTTCTGTTTACTTTTACGCTTGTACGTCTTTGTAGAACTTCATCAAAGGAAATTACATTGTTTGTTGGTAATTCATAATTATCAATAATTTCATCGTCTGAAATTTCATAATCGTCTTGATTTTCGTCTTCAAAATCAAAAATATCATTACCTTCTAGCACATTAGATTTTAATCTTAATAAAACTGACGCAAAAAGCAAAGTTTTACCAGTTGCTCTAAGATTTTGCGCTTTCATTTCAAACAAATGTGAAAGATATTTATCTGTAATATCTATAATATCAATATTCCAAGGATCAATTTTACCATTTTTTGCCATTTGCACAAGGATTTCAATACCTTCTGCCTGCAAAGAATTTTTTTGTTCTAAATTATCAAAAATAAATGCTTCTGCCATATTCTAATCTCTTAATTTTATTCCTGTAACTTTAGTAATTCCTTTTTCTTGTTGAGTTACGCCAATAGTCCTATTAGCTGATTCTATCATAGGTCGGCGATGACTAACTACTATAAATTGCGTATTTTTTGATTGTGTAGCAATTAAATTTGCTAATTTTTCAACGTTTATGCCATCTAAACTTTGGTCAACTTCGTCAAAGGCATAAAATGGTGCTGGTAAGTAGTTTTGAATTGCAAACACGAAAGCAAGCGCTGTGATTGATTTTTCGCCACCAGACATACTTTCTAATCTTTGGCGCTTTTTATCTCTTGGTTGTGCATCAATTGTTAAACCGCCCTGGAATGGTTCTTCTGGTGTTTCTAAAATTAATGTTCCTTCTCCACCTGCAAGCTCTAAGAACGCTTCTTTGAAATGAATATTCAAATGATTGTATGTTTTCATGAACGATTCTTTTTTCAATTGCTCGTATCCTTGCATTCTTTCAAGGATTTCCTTGCGTTCTTTTGATAGTGTTTCAATTTGTTCTTTCATTTCTTTTTGACGAATAGAAACTATTTCATATTCGTTAATTGCGCGCATATTTACGTCGCCTAATTCGTCCATTTTCTTTTGAAGTTTTTGGATTTTTGCATTAATTTCGTCAATTGAAATAGTTGCAGGTTCAAGTGTTGAAATATCTACGCCTGTGCTTTCAAGTTCTTGTTTTGCCGTTTCTAATTGAGGCACAAGCTCACGTCTGCGAGCTTTAAATGATTCAATTTGTTCTGCAATTTTTTCAATATCAGATTCTTTAAGATGTTTATTTTTTTCAATTTCTAATAAGTCTGCATTTATTTGGTCGCGTTCTTCAAGAAGTTCTTTCAATTTGTCTGTGATAGTTTCTATTTGAACATTAAGTTCTGAAAGTTCTTCTTTTAGAGTTTTAATTTCATTTTGAGCTTTTGTTTTATCTGCTTCGTATTTTTCGTTATTCTTTTTGATATTTGTAATTTCATCAAAACGTGAATTTATAATTGATTCATCAAAAGCTATTTGTCTATTTGATTCAGAAATATCGTTGCAAGCAAGCATTTTATTATTAGTTAGACGTTTGATATCATCTTCAACTGACTCTGTTTTTTCTTTCAGGTCTTTTAAAGTGTCGTTGTCCATTAATTTTTCAACTTCATCAATTTGAGCTTGAATATCTAATATCGCTGAATTTAAGTCTATATCCTTAGCTTCTAATTTATCCAATTTGTTGTTAATTTTTTCAACATTCGGAGTTTCTGTTTTAATAAAGTTTTTATTTTCTTCTAATTTTGTTTCTGTTTCCTGAGCATCTGACATAAAACGTTTAAAGTCAGATTTAGCCTCACTAAGTGCTGTAATTGTTTCAGAATAATCTTTTCTTACTTTTGTTAATTTATCTTCTATGTCTGATTTTTCTTTAATGGCGTTATTATAAGCATTTTCTAGTTCTTTATGTTTAAGTTTCAGCTTTTCAAGTTCATCGTCATCATTTTGGCTGAATTTCGGACCTGAACGACGAGCTTTACCACCAGTGATAGAACCAGTTTTTTCGTAGATTTCACCAGTTAGCGTAACCATGCGGTACTTACCCATTAATTTTCTTGCAACACTTTCGTCTTCTACAACCAAAGTTTCACCTACTGCATAGAAAAATGCGTCTAGGTAGATGTCATTAAAGTCAATTAAATTAATTGCAAAATCAATAACTCCATTGTCTTTTGGTAGATTTAGACTTGTTGGAGCTTTTCTAATTTTGTTTAGGGGTATAAATGTTGCTCTGCCTGCACCGCTTGATTTAAGAATTTCAATAGCGCTAGAGGCAACGTATTCGTTTTCAACTACGATATGCTCCATTCTTCCGCCAATTGCTGTTTCAAGGGCAAGAGCGTATTCTTTATCTACTTTTCCAAGTTTTACTAAAGGTGCGTGAACACCTTTTATATCTGATTTTATAACGTAATCTACCGCATAATTTGAATTTTCTCGCTGAACTTCTTTTTGAGTTTTCAAGGTTGTGATTTTTCTAAGAAGTGCATCTATTTGGAAATTGATATCTTCTAAGTCGCTTTTATTGGTTTGAGCGTCGTTCATCAACTTTGTCTGAACAATTTTCAAATCTTCAATTTCGTTTTCTAAATTTTTTATCTCAAGTTCGCGTTTATCTTTTTCTGTGTTAAATTCTGACTTGAATTTTTCAAGTGTTTCGACAGTTTCTTTTGCTTGAGATAATTTATCTTTTAATATTTTTAAATCATTTTCAAGTGGTAATTTTTCTTGAATTAATTTTGTTTCGGCATCTTGAAGTTCTTCTTTTTTTGTACGTAAAGCATTTCTTTTTTCAATATACTGATCTGCCGTTTGATTAAGCCCAGTCATTTCTTCAAGAATAGTTTTTAATTCATTTTGTTTTTCATTTAAATCGTTGTCGATGATTTTTATTTCATCATTTTTTAGTTCAATTTTTAATTTAGTATCTTCAATTTTTTTTCTTTGATTTTCTATACCATTTTTGGCGTTTTCAATTGATTTCAAACCGTCAGAAATTTGTTTATCTGCGTAAGTTATGGCATTTTCTTTTCTGTCGATAGAACCTTTAATTTCTTCGGCTTGTTTTTTAAGCTCTATTTGCTTATCTTCGCCTTTTTCTTTAACCTCTTTAGAAATAGTTTCGTATTTTTCTTTTATTAATTTTAATTTTTCATTAGTATCTGTTAATTCAACTTCGGCTTCTTTTTTCTTTTTGCCAAATTCTAAAATGTTAAGATGAGCTTTTTCTAAATTACGTTTTATGTCAAAAAATCTTACTGCGTTAATTTGACTTTCGTAACCAGCTTTTTCTTCTTTATATTTCTGATATTTAAGAGCAACTTCTTTTTCTTCTTCCAATTGTTGAAGTCTGCCTTCAACCTCAGTTAAGATAAAATTTGTTCTTTCAACTCTATCTTCAACCGTATCAAGTTCTTTTGTTGCTTGTTCTATTCTGCGGTCAAAATCTGCAACTCCAGCGATTTCATCAACAATTTTTCTGCGTTCAAAAGACGTACAATTTGTGATACTCATTACATCAAGTTGCATGATAACGTTGTAGCTATTTGGAGTAATATTGTATTTTTCTAAGAGTGAATGTATATCGGTTAGTGTTGTAACACTATCATTAAGGTAGTATGTACTTAGGTATGTTCCGTTAGAAGCCTTTTTAAGTCTTCTGGCAATAGAAAAATCAACTCCGTCTTCAGTTCCAGAGAATGTAACTTTTACGGTAGCTTCATTTTTGTTTGTGTAGGTAGAAATTAAATGGGCAACTTTTTCAGCACGTAAATTGCGGGTTGTTGCCAACCCTAAAGCGAATAATATGCTATCAATAATGTTACTTTTGCCCGAGCCGTTTGGTCCTGATACCGTTGTAAAACCTTCTTCCATCGGTATGTCAACTTTTCGCGCAAAAGACTTAAAATTATCAATTTCAAGTTGCTTTATGTACATATTCCTACCCAAGTATACTTTTCTACATTAGACAATAAGAATAAAAGCATGTCAAATCATTAAGATTTTTTTATTATATTGGATAAAACTTCTGAAAATGGAATTATTGGAACAAGTTTATATCCACAGTCGTTAGAAAGAGAGCCTCCCATCATAAAAAGCTCCTCTTGCGGGTATCTTCTGCATATAGCAGGGCGATTTTTATGAATTTTGCAACGCTTGGTTTCTTTGTCTTGCATTGAACAAGAAAAAATTAATCCCGTTTCGTCTTTGCCGATAACTTCTAAATACGTATAAAATCTGTGTAATAGTTGTAATTTTTTGAATTGTTTTTCGTCTTTGACAACGTGTTTTCCATGCTTTACATAAATATGCTGGCAACATTCACCACAACACTTGCATGCGCCTGTTCTGTAATAATGTTTTCTCAATATTTTTGTATATACAAATTTTTTAAGATTTTTATAGTGATGAAAACTTTTTATTAAGAGTGTTGTAAGCATATTTCCAACCTTCTTTTTGCTTCGTTATATTCAATGGTTCCATGTTCAGATAAAACTAAAATTCTTGCGTAATAAGCTTTAGCGCCTTTATAATCATTCTTGCCAATGCATAATTTACCTTGTTCTTGACACATTTTTATTACATTCTTTTCTGGATTAATGTAATTTTCAAGTTTTTTTACCAAATCTGCGTAAATTTCTTGATCATCTGGATTAAGTATTAAATAATTTTTGAACTCGTTAATTGCTTTTCTAAACTCGCAGTTATTCATCGCTTTTTGCGCAATTTCCAAGTGATTTGTTATCCAATAAGGGTTTGAAGCGATAATTGGTTTTAGCCTGTAACACCTTGATGCAACTTTTTCATATTCAAGTATTTCTTTTATAATCAAATTGGCATATTTTGTATAATAACAATATGCATAATCATATTTTTTTAGCATATCGTAGCTGATTGCCATGTTGCAAAGAGTTTTCGGGTAATTAGGGTCGATATATTCGGCGTGTGTCCAATGTGTTACAGCTTCATCATATTTTTTATCCTGAAAATATAAAGAACCTAAGTTTAAATGAATTTTTGAAAAAATTGGAAAATATTGAATTGCTCTTTTATAGCATTTTAAGGCTGATAAATTATCACCGTTTGATTGGTATTGTACACCTAATTTTAGGTAATCATTTGCTAGTTTTTTATTTTTTTCAATAACTGTTGAAACCTCTTTGTATTTTGTACAAGTCTTATCCTGTGCGTATTTTAAATATTTTTCAAAATAAATGTTTGCTTCAATTGGCATTTCTTTCATTGTATAAGCGATAGCCAAATTTAAGTTAGAGGTTGGTTCTTCAGGCATTGAAAGAAGTGATGCTATCCAATAAGTAATAGCTTTTTCTATTTTATTTTTTTTGAAATAGTAATTGCCTAAATTTATATATGCGTTAAAGTTTAAGGGATCAATGTCTGCAGCTTTTTGCCAATATTCAATAGCTGTTTCAATTTTTCCCTGATTTTCAAAGCAGTTACCCATTTTTACATAGATATCTGAATTTGAAGAATACAAAAGCATGTCAGAATATATCTTTAAAGCTTGGTCATATTTTTTTTCATCATACAACCTCTGAGCAACTTGCTCTAAGTCGCTCTCTGTATCTTCATTATTGTTGATGATGTGAGTTTCAGTATTAATTTCAGTCATAACTTAACTATAATTATAACATATTAAATTCAATATCTTTCAAAAAATCATCATTTTCTAGTAAAACATTTGCTAATTTATCGGTATCATCAACCGTAAATGGGTCAGTAACACCTTGGGCAAATAATGCTTCCACTCTGTCATTGTATGAATTATCGTTCATGCCAGAAAGAGCAATTTTATTAAAATAATTTACATCTTGTTCACGTTGGTATAGATAATATGCGTCTTTTGAAATTGCACTTACATCTATAAAGTTCAACTTTGCTTCTTTTGTATATGGATTATTATTCCCAATCGGGTTGGTTACAACATTTGCAACTTCGCTTTGTCCGCCAAGTCTTGCGTTGATTAATTCATTATTATCGTTATTGTTAATCCCGTTTATCATATTACCTTTTCTCCCATTACAAAACTATTATCCATGTTTTTGGCATGTTTGTTATCAACTATGTGATGTATGTTTTGTAAGTCTTTTTATTACAGTAATATTATCTGTTATTTTACATGTTTTGTTACCACCCGTTTAATGTATTTATATATAGTAATAAATTCTTGATTATTATTCATATTTTTACTAAATTATATTTATATGTAGAAAGAAGGTTAGGAATGTTAGA
This sequence comes from uncultured Candidatus Melainabacteria bacterium, assembly GCA_934699705.1. Taxonomy (GTDB): domain Bacteria; phylum Cyanobacteriota; class Vampirovibrionia; order Gastranaerophilales; family Gastranaerophilaceae; genus UBA6984. The sequence goes on along the minus strand of CAKUXD010000022.1, from coordinate 14,419 downwards.
CATTAAATTAATTAGAGAAAATCCTGAAAAAATTAATGAATTACTAAGAAGACGTAATCCAGAATTGTCAATTGATGCAGTTTTAGAGGTTGATGAAGAACGTCGTCAAATACAAACTCAGGCTGATGAATTAAGAGCAAAACGTAAAAATGACTCTCAAAAAATCGGTATGATGAAAAAAAATGGTGAAAATACTGACGCTATTCAAGAAGATGTTCGTAAATTAGGCGATGAAATAAAAGCCTTGGAAGAAAAACAAGTTGAATTAGACGAAAAACAACGTAATTTATTGTTATATACACCAAATATTCCTGATGAAACAACTCCGATAGGGGCTTCTGATGCAGATAATGTAGAAGTTTCAAAATGGGGCGAGCCTACAAAATTTGATTTTGAATTTAAAGCTCATTGGGATTTATGTGAAGAAAAAAATCTTGTAGATTTTGAAAGAGGGGTTAAAATTTCTCAATCAAGATTTACTTTATACAGAGGTAAAGGTGCAAAATTAGAACGTGCTGTTATAAATTTCTTTTTAGATGAACATACAGAAAATCAAGGTTATGAAGAAATTCTTCCGCCATTTATGTGTAATGCGGCAACAATGACAGGCACAGGACAATTACCAAAATTTAAAGAAGACATGTACAAATGTGTTGATGAAGATTTATACTTAATTCCGACTGCTGAAGTTCCTGTAACAAATATTTATCAAAATGAAATCTTATCAGAAGATGATTTACCAAAATATATGACTGCTTACACTCCTTGTTTTAGACGTGAAGCAGGTTCTGCTGGTAAAGATACAAGAGGCTTAATCAGAGTTCACCAATTTAACAAGGTTGAAATGGTGAAATTATGTACCCCTGAAACTTCTCCAATGGAGCATGAAAAGTTGACAGAAGATGCTGAAGAAATGTTGAAAAAATTAAATCTTCCATTTAGAAGGGTTGCTTTATCAACTGGTGATATTGGTTTTTCTGCAAATAAATGTTGGGACTTGGAAGTTTGGATGCCGTCTTATAATGCATATAAAGAAATCTCTAGTTGTTCTAACTTTGGCGATTATCAGGCACGTCGTGCAAATATTCGTTACAAAGAAAAATCAACTGGCAAAACAAGATTTGTTCATACAATTAATGGCTCAGGTCTTGCAGTTGGCAGAACAGTTGCAGCTATTATTGAAAACTTCCAACAGGCAGACGGTACGATTATCGTTCCAGAAGTTCTAAGAAAATATACTGGATTTGATAAAATATAATGTTAAAAAATAAAATAGAAAATAATGAAATAATGCTCTTTCCGTCAAGATGTACTCTTTTTCGGTGGAACATTATTTCTTTTATAATATTTGTTTTAGGCATAGTTCTTTTATATTTTTCGATTAAAGGTTTACTTAACACTAGTGATATTAATCATTTTGATTATTTTTGGACTTTTTTGTTAGGTCTTTTTTTTGTTTACCACATTTTCGTCTATGTTAAAACACCTTTTATTTTTTATAATGAGTCTCAAGGTTATCTAAAAATTAAAGATAGAATTATTCCGCTTTGTGATATAACAGCTTACAAACATAAAAGATTTGCTTGGAAAGACCTTTTAAATTTAAATTTTTATAAATGTGAGTATGAACTAATTCTTAATAATGAGAGTACTGTTGATTTTTACGGGTTTTATCGAGGTTGTGATGATGAAGTAGAAAAAACTCTAAATAAGGTAGGTATATATAAATATAATTATAGAAGTATGTCGTAGTTATTATTTTTAGCGTCATACCGCACTTGTTGCGCTATCTTTTTCTTATCAGTTTAATTGTAAAAAATACTTTATATTATGCCAAACCTTAAAATATCTGTTATTCTGTATATATGGAATAGGAGAAGTGTTTAATATGTCATACGGATTTCCATTTGAATTAGATGATTTTCAAAAAGAAGCATGTAATATCATTAATGAAGGTAAAAGCGTTGTAGTTTGCGCGCCGACTGGTGCAGGAAAAACTGTTATCGCTCAACACGCAATTCATAGAGCGCTTGAAGATGGTACAAGAATTTTTTATACAACACCTTTAAAAGCGCTTTCTAATCAAAAATATAATGATTTTGGTAAAAAATACGGCTACGATAAGGTAGGCTTACTTACAGGAGATACTTCTATTAACAGAAATGGGCAAATTGTCGTTATGACAACCGAAGTTTTTAGAAACATGCTTTATGGTACAAATTTAGGTTCTGTTGCAGATAATTTAAAAGACGTGAAATATGTTGTTCTTGATGAAGTTCATTACATGAACGATGAGGATAGAGGTACTGTTTGGGAAGAAAGTATTATCTATTGCCCAACAAATGTTCAAATTGTAGCTCTTTCTGCGACTGTTGCAAATTGCGACCAGCTTACTGCGTGGATAAATTCTGTTCACCCTACTTGCGAACTCGTTAATACTGATTTTAGACCTGTTCCTTTAAGATTTTATTATTATGATAGTTCGCAACCATATAAGTTATTACCGCTTTTAACACCGTCAGGAGCTTTAAATAACAAGATTAAGCCAGAGCCAAGACAGTTCGGTCGTAATAAAAATAAAAAGGCACAAAGTCCCGTTAAAAATGTCGTAAGAAATCTTGCAGAACAAAACATGCTTCCCGCTATTTATTTTACGTTCTCTCGTAAAAAATGTGATGAGCAAATGGAAAAATGTGCAAATTTATGTCTTGTTACAAAAGAAGAACAACAGAAAATTCAAGAAATTGTCGATGAATATATTGCAGAAAATTATTATTTAGCAAAAAATAAACATTTAGAATATTTGTTATGTGGGGTTGCCTCGCATCATGCCGGATTATTACCAGCATGGAAGGTTTTAGTTGAAAAATTATTTCAAGAAGGACTTATTAAGGTTGTTTTTGCAACAGAAACACTCGCAGCAGGTATCAACATGCCCGCTCGTTCGACTGTAATTTCTTCTATTACTAAAAGGACTGATAGTGGACATCGTCAGTTAACTGCGAGTGAATTTTTACAAATGTCTGGTCGTGCGGGTCGTAGAGGCATGGACGAAATTGGCTATGTTACAATCGTTGGAAGTCCTTATCAGACACCGCAAGACGTTGCAGAACTCGTTTTATCAAGTGCGAATGACCTTGAAAGCAGATTTTCTCCAAGATATTCCATGGTATTGAATTTATTACAAAGATTTAATCTTGAAGAAGCAAAACAACTTATTTTGAAAAGTTTTGGTTATTTTTCTTCAAATACAAGACTTGCACCATTACTTCTTCAAAAAGAACGAAATCAAAAAACTATTGACGAATTAAATGCTTTTAAATGCTATTGCGGTTTAACAAATGAAGATTTATTTGAATATATTAAAATTAAAAATATGTATGTTGCAAATAGACAAACCTGTAAAACAGTCAGAAAACAAGAAAAAAATAAAAAACGCCCTTTAGATGAGGCATTTTTGGCTTTTGAAAAAACTACAAAAGATTTGTTGCATCGCATGCAAGAATTTACTTGTGATAGATGCAAATTGTATAAAAAACATGTGAAAGATGTTGAGGTTTTAGAAAGATATATTTCTAAACAAAGAAAATTAGAAAAAGATATTGAAATACAAAAAGATGTATTTTGGAATAAATTTATGAGCCACAGAGGTGCTTTAATTGAGTTAGGTTACATCAAAGACGATTATCCGACAGAACGAGGAGTAACTGTTTCTCAAATCCGTTCAGAAAATGAATTGTATTTAGCTGAAATCATTTTTTCTGGTATTTTAGAAGAATTATCTCCAGCAGAGTTAGCGTCGGTAATATGTTCTGTAACAACTGAAGAAATGCGTTTTGATAACTATGCTCAAATTCCACTCTCGCCTAAAGTTAGAAAAACTTTGAATTTAATTAGAAATATTAGAAAAAAAGTTGACAAAGTTCAAAAAAATAATGGAGTGGAAGAACCGATGAATTTGAATTCCTTCTTCGCTCCACTAATTGAAATGTGGGTAAATGGTGCTGAATGGCAGTCTATTATTGATGAAGTTGATATTGGCGAAGGTGATATTGTAAGAGTATTTAAAAGAACAGTCGATGTATTAAGACAATTATGTACAATTGACAATATTCCAGAAGCGCTTGTATTTACTGCAAGAGAAGCTATTGAAAATATTCTGCGCGAACCAATTGATGTTGATTGATATTAACTTTTGTAACAAAGGTTAATCCATGATAGCAAATTTTTTTAATTACGATACTTTAACATGGTGTGTTAGTGAAATAAAGGAAAAGTGTTTATCATGGCAATTAATCCAGTAGGAGCAATGCAAAAAGCCGCTCAACCTCAATTTACAGGTGTGGTTGATAAATTGGTTGGCTCAAAAGCATTCGAATCAGTTGCTAAATTTGCAGGTGAAAATTCTGCAACATTTAATGCAGCTTCATCATTGATTATGGCAGGTGTTTTGCGACCTGCAGCAATTATGGCATTACCAGCTAAAAACGAACAAGAACAAAAAAACAAAGGTAATGCAGCAGCTCACGCAATTGCGTCAGCAGTAATTGGTTTTGCAATTACATCAACAGTTATGAAACCTATTTCAGCAGGTTTGAAAAAAGTTATGGGTAATACAGACAAGTATTTACCAAAATTATCTGAAAAAATGAAATCTAATCCAGCATTAGAAAAGAACGTTAAAAAAGTTTTATCTTTCGGTCCAGATATTATCTTGGCAGTTCCAAGAGCATTGTTGACTTCTAAATTATCACACGTAGTTGGTGATGTTTTATTTGGTAAAAAGAAAAAAAATGCAGCTCCAGCACCAGCTCCTCAAGCTCCAGTAGTTGCTCAAGCTCAAGATTCTCAACGCCCTGTTTTAGATAACTTCAAAGGAGGTACAAAATAATGAACGTTCCAGCAATTAATAGTGTAGCTCCAAAAGCACAAAATGTTAAATTTACAGGCGCAATGGACAAAATGACTGATATGGTTGCTACTGGCTTAGGCAAAGTTGGTAACTCAGATGCATTTGTTAAAGGTATGGAAAAACTTGGTAATAGCCAAAACTTAATGGTTCATTTATCAACTGCAAGTTCAGCTGTTACATCAGGTTTATATGTTTACAAAAACTTAACTGATAAAAAGAAAACTAAAAATGAAAGAATTACTGCAGCTTTAAACCAAGCTTTAACATTCGGTATCTCAACTGCTTTAACATACGGTGTATCTAAAGCATTAGGTAAGGTATCTGGTAAAGTTTGTGATAAATTCGCAAACGCTATCTCTGGTAAAGGCTACGACGCAGCTAAGAATGCAGCATTAAAAGCTGGTGCTAAAAACGCAATTGACTTAGTTGTATGTTCTTCAATTAACAGATTCTTTGTACCAGTAGCTGTTACTCCATTTGCTAACAAACTTGGTGTTAAAGTTTGTAATGCATTAGACAAAAGAGATGCAGCAAAAGCTCTTGATGCAAAAGCATAACGAAATAAAATTTCACTAACTTATATTTTTTTAAAAGACCTACCCTTTTTTTTGGTAGGTCTTTTAATATGTAAAAATAAAATTTTATCTGATAATTATGCCATTTTTTTGGCAATAACGGCGTAGTTCTGTATTTGCAGCCATTACTGTACTTACAAGTAAGCCGTTATGTAGGTTTTGAGCAAGATTTACGGCTTTATCATACATTTTGAAGGCACTTACTGCATAATCACGTTGAGAATCTGATTTGATTGTTGATAATTCTTGTAAATATTTACCATACAAGAAGTATAATTCTGATAAAGTATCGAGCAAGTCAAATTGTCTAGCTATGCCGATTGCGCTTTCGATATATGCTTTTGCTGAATCATAATCTTGTAATGCCAAATACGCTTCACCAATTATTTTATTAAATTGAGTGATAAAATAGAAGTTTTGAATTTTTGGACTTTGTGCAATATCAAGTGCTTTTAATGAGTATTCAAGAGATTTTTCTGGCCCTGCGGTTAATAATGTAACCTCTGAAATGAAGTACCATGATATCAATACACCCAAAGCGTTCTTTTCTGTTGCAAAATGAGAAACTTGTTCTGAATAAATTGCAAGTGCTTGTTTGAATTTTCCTTTTTCTTTAAGAACTTTTCCAAGTAATAATTTTAATATATTTTTGCTAAATATGTCGTTATTATTATTTACGAAGGTTACAATTTGGAATAATTCGTCTTGAATACCATCAAGTTGATTACGCATTATGCTATTTAATACGCTGATTAAATTCCAAGTCGTAATTGCTTGTGAGTCCATAATATCGTTATTTTTGTATTGTTTAAGTGTTTCTTCAAGAATTTGTTCGGATTCTTTTATATCACCTTTTAATGTATTTGCAAGAGCTAGTGTTAATTTAGTTTTGCATATATATAAATCATTATGGATATGATTTTTTTCAATTATTTCAAATATGGTACTAACAACACCGATAGAACGGTTATCGCCCTGTAAAACAAGAGCGTTAGCCAAAATTAAGTATGTTTGAAGCCAAGTTTCAAATAAATCTTCAATCTTAATATTTTTGTGTTGTCTTGTTGTATCTAAATTTTTCTCAAAGGCTGGTAAAAGTTCTGTATCAATTAATTCAACTATTTCACCAAAATTACCAATTTTAAGTAAGGATTCTAGTTTTCTGGATTTAACCATGGCAATTTCTAAATCATAACTAGGGTCGATATTTGCAACCGCATTATCAACGCATTCTATAACACCAAAGTGGTTACCAACTTTATGGCAACATTGAGTTAAATAGCCTGTTAATTCAAATTCTTTCAAATTATCTTCTAATCTGCGAACATGTTCAATAACTTTTGGCAAGTATTCTATTGCAGCCTTTGGATTGTTGAAAGACATTATTTTTCCAAGTCTTTCATAAATGTTGTTTTTGATTAGCGAACTATTCATGCCCTGAAGTTTTTTAACAAGAACCAGAGAATATTTTTGCGCCATTATATAAATATTTTCATCACCAATAGCTGCTGTTTGTCTAACTACTTCTGACCAAGCATTTAGAGCGCTTAGATTTTCGTTCAGGTTTGTCGCAATTAAAGCTAATGAAGAATGAGAAGAAAGTGTAAAACCAGATAAAATTACGAATAATTTTTCGTTAATGTTCATAAAGTTTCTGTCTTTTCTTCCAATTTCCAAAATTGTTTTCCATAAGATTGTGCTTTTAAATTCATACGCTGATTCATTAACCGGCGTAATATAGTTTAAATCTAGCAAACTAGAGAATAATTCAACAAAGGCTTTATCATCTATTTTAAAGAGTTGATTTAACACAACTGGATAGAATTTTAAGCCTAAAACAGAAGCTGCAATCAGCAATTCATAGACCATAGAGTTTTCTTGTTTTAGAATTTCTAACCTTCTTTTTACAACAGCTTCAAAGGACTCAGGTAGCGAGAAGGAGATATAGTTTCTGCTTGAATCAGTTACCAGATTTAGAATTTGTTCAATATAAGCAGGATTTCCGCCTGTTTGTGTATGAATTGTTTCTCTTAATGACTGTGAAGTTCCGACAAATAGAGGGTTGTACTGATTAATAAAGGTATCAGTTTGACTGTCGTTAAAAGGAATTAGCGATACATCTGCGTAAGAGTTGTCAGTTAAAGATTTGTCGTATAAATAAGTTTTTGCAGATTTTGGTTCGTTATAAGTTAGTATAAATTTTGTATTTTGTAAGCCTGTTTGCGCGTGAATAAGTGTTTTTAAAAACTCATAAGACATGTTGTCTATATGCTCAAAATTATCAAACACAAAAACAGTTTGCATTCTTGATGAAATAGTGTCAAAAACTTTTCTTAAAATGGAGAAGGTTCTTTGTTTGTTTTTAAAAATTGTTTCGTAGTACGCAGATTTTTCAGGATATAAAAAGTTGATTAAATCATCAATTTCGTCGTATTTTAGATTTGGAAATTCAGTTTTGAAGAATTTCATAGAATCTTTTCTCAATTTTTGAGTATTTACGCAGAAATTCGGAACATTAAAGAAGGATAATAAAATATCCTGAAATAAACCGCAAGGCGTAATTTGGCTGAGTGGAGTGCATTTGCCGATAAGCCATACGAATTGATTTTCTTTTAATTCGTCAATAGTCGCGCGAAGAACGATATTTTTACCAATACCGCTTGCTCCGCTCAACGAAACAATGCTAACAGAAGTATTTAGCAAAGTATTAACCAAAATGTTTTTTGCACTTTGTTGCGTGAATAAATTTGGAGAATATTCAAAATTGCCAGTATTTTTAGCAGGTTTAATTGGAACTGTAACTTCTGGTTTTGGTTCAGTTATTTTAAAATGTCTGCTTGCAGCTTCTGAAAGAATATTTTTAGGTTGTTGAACTTTTCTTGGATTTGGAATTACATTTCTTCTGTTTGGTAAAACATTAGATTTTAGTGGTAAAATTCCTTTTGGTGTTTTGTTTTTTATTGCAGAATTGTTGTGTATCGACGGCTTTTTAATTTCGTTTTTTTGCGATTTTGGCAATACACTTTTTTGATTTGATTTTGGTTTTTCAGTAATAATTTCAGTATTGTTAGATTGATTTTCTGTTTGTTCAGCTTTTTGTTCTTGAACTTGAGGTGTAGGCGTCATGTTCATCGCGTTTAACTGTTGAGGCAGAACATTCAGTTGTTGCTGAAGTCCGCTTAATTGAGCCTGAAGTGTGTTTAATTGTAGTTGTAAAGCTTCATTTTCTGCTGATTGAACCTTTTTCTTAGCTACTTTTGTTCTTTTTTTGTTAGTTAGTTGTTTTGTTGAATTTGAAACTTTTTTTGCAGAAGTTCTTTTTGATAGCATGTGGTCATAATTTTTCAATAATTCCTTTTCTGGAGCTAGTGGGCCACCTTCAAGTTTTGAATAATTAGGTTGATTATTAACATTAATAATAGAACTTCTTTGTACATTTTTTGTTTCTTGTATAACTGAATTAGTTAGTGCTTTTTTGCGCTTTGGTTGTTTTTTAGAAATTTCTGGCAATACAAATTGTCTTGGTGGGGTAAGTCCAGATTTATTAGCTATTTTTTTTGTTGATTTTTTGAAGGAATGACCGCATTTTCTACAAACTGAAGCGTTTGGAAAATTTGCAGATTTGCATTTAGGGCAGAATTTAACCAATTCTGTACCACATTCAACGCATGATTTGTTGTAAATTAAATTATAAGCACCACAATGTTTGCATCTTGTCCCAATTTTGATATTGCAATGAGGACAATTGATGGCTTCATTCGGTATTTGTTTTTTACATCTTGGACAAATCATAATCTACCGTTTTATCTCGTTAGTTAAGAGATTTTTTTACTGCATCCATTAGTTCAAACAGTCTTTTTGATACCTGAGATTGTGAAATGTTCATTTCTCTTGCAATCTCAGCTTGCTTTTTCCCTTCCACGTATCTTAGTTCATAAATTTGAAGATATTGTTTTTCTACGTTTTGGCTGTGCGCAATAACAACCGAATCATAAACAGATTGCAACTGTTCTTTATTAATAACAATTTCTTCTGGTGTTGGATTAATCGTAATAAAATTGTAATTGGTATCGTAATTGCCTGAAAGAGCAGTTTCTTTCATTTCAACACTTGTTACTTCCTTGTCTTTGTTTGAAACGTAACCTTGATGAGAACGTCTTACTCTACCAATGTTTTTTAGCACAACAACAATTGCCGTAGATGCAATTTTTCTCAAATAAGACTCCAGCACATCACTATCGTCCATCGTTTCTACTATCGACAATGAACGTTTACAAGTTTCATTAAAAAAGTCTTCAAATAAATCTTCGTTTCCTTGGTATTTTTTATCAGACTTTATTATTTGTTTGATTAAGTCTAAGTGTTCTTGCGCTAATTCCAATTTTAAACTTTCATCAAAAATCTGCTAACTAACACTTATATCATAACACAACTTAGAAATTTATAATAAGAGAAAAATTGTAAGAATCGTTCTTAAATTCGGCAGTTGGCGCTTTTACGTATTTTAGAGCCGCCTTAACACTTTGTAACACGATTGAATCGATTTGTTTAGAACCGCTCGAAACAGTCGTTGTTGTATCTTCAATTTCACCAGATTTATTGATTTTTATATCAACTATCATTTTATTTGAATATGGTAGTTCTGTTGCGTTCAATAAATCAGACTGGATAGAGAATTTCATAGCTCTACCTGCAACTTTTAAGTAATGTACGATTGCTTCATTATAAGTTAAGTCTTGAGGTATTTCCCAATATAAACGTTTTAAATTGCTAGAAGATAATGGTTCTGGAGTTTTAGGAAATGCGTTTGAAATAGATTCTGGCATTTTAACTTTTTGTTTCAAGCTTTCGGTCATGCTTTTTACATCTTGTGGACCGCCAGCTTCTCCTGGAATTGCACCAATTTCTTTCTTTTCGTCCAGCATCATGTCAGGTTCTGCATCTGGAGTTGAATTATCATTTAAAAGTTTTTCATCTTCTTTTTCTTCTTGAGTTTCACCTTCAATTGGCATGTTTTGGTCTTGATGATAGTTTAAGCCTTTGTTTGTGTTAAATTTATCAACGATAAAGTCTTTTTTCATATAACCTAAAGCGCAAACAAGTACTAATAATAAAATACCAAGAAGAGGAGATGTTTTTTTAGGTTTAGGTTGTTTTTGGGTTGCATTGTTTACGTTATTTTGGTTAAATGATTGGTCAATAGCGTCGCCTGGCATTTGGTTTGCTGAGGAATCATCATATAACTGTTCAATTGTTTGTTGATCATTTGATGAAAAATCTGGGTTGTATTGTTCATTATTGTATTCCATATTCTGTTCTGAATATATGTCATTTTGATTTTGTGAAAAGTCGTCATTCATTTCGTTTTGTGGTTGTTGCATTGTATTCATATCTTGTGAATATAAGTTACTATCATCAGAAAGTTCAGGAATATCACTAAGAGCAGTTGTAGACTCATCAGTAAAGTTTTGTTCATCTTCTAAATTTACATCTAAATCGTCAAGGTTGATGTCAGAATTGTTGATGTTAAAATCATCTAAATCAATATCATCAATATTAAAATCACTGTTATTTACTAAATTATCTAATTCAGAATCAATATTTGAACTATTTGCAACATTTGCTTGAGCAGGGCTACTATCGTCATCATCAAAATCATCAAGAGAATCTAAATCAAATTCATCTAAATTAATGTCAGAAGTTGGATTTAAGTCATTTACAGGTTGCGAAGAAGGCATTTGTTCGTTTGAATCTAAAATATTAAAGTCCATATTTTCGCTAGGTTGGTCAACTGTAAATCCTGCATTATCGTCAAGAGAATTGAATTCGGTATTATTTTCCATCGCCATTTGAGGGTTGTTTATGTGTGGATTAGCTTGTTCAACGGCAGCTGCCATATCCATTGTGAATTCTTCTAATCCGCTAAAATCTTCTTCTTCATGTTCATCAGATGGAGTGTTAGGTTCTGCAAGTTTAGGTTCTTCTTGTAAATCTTGAACTTCTGTTTGTTCATTCAAATCTTGCGTAAAATCACTAAATTCTGATAAATCAACATCAGCGTTTAAAGCTTCCGCGTCTATGTTTTGGAAGTCTTCAAGGTTTAAGTCTTCGGTTTGGGCTTCATCAAAATTAACTTCCTGCGCTATATCATCTAAACTTGATGACTCAGGTGTCGCGTCAGTAAACGCTTCTTCGTTTGTTTGTTCTTCGTGTAATTCATTGATTTCAGCTGGTTCTAACATAGGTAAATCAGCGTCTGGTTCAAGTGTTGGAAGTGTTAAATCAATTGGTGCTTCAAATTGTTCAAGGCTTTCAACTCCGTCAATGTTCATTCCTTCTTGTTGAACTGCATCTAATAGTGAACCTGATTCTTCTATCATTGTAGTTGGTTCTTCTGTCGGAAGTTCTTCTATGGTTTCTTCTGAATTTTGAGTATCTTCTGTTACGTCTTCAAAAGATGTTAAATCTTCTGTCGGTTGTAATTCTTCAAGTTCAGGTAAACTCTGGTTATCTTCGATTTCATCTAGGTTAATTTCAGAAAAATCTTCAAAATTATCGCTTAGAGCGTCAATATCATTAAAATCATCTAAATTTATTTCACTTGGCGAAACTGTTGTGTCATCAATTTGTGCGTTTTCAGTTTCGTTTTGTGTTAAATCTTCATTATTAGCTTCAAGTCCTTCAAAGCCTTCAAAACCGTTGTCTTGGGTATCTAAGGAATTAAAGTCTTCCAATGAAATTGTGTTGTCTTCATCATCAGAAGTTAGGTTTTCAAATTCATTAAAATCTGCAAAGCTTGCAAGCTCTTCATCAGAAGGTAATTTTTCCAGATGTCCTGGTTCTTCTATTGTTTTATCTGTATCTTCAGGTAATTCCTCAAATTCACCCTCGATTATATTTTCGTCTTCCAACATGTCAATATCCTTATTTTCTTCATTATTAAAATCTTCTACAAAATCTGCAACTGTTGCGTTTGCAATTTCATCTAAATCAATATCAGTCGGAAATTCCCCTTCTGATAAATCTTCTTTATATATTTGTTGAGCACCTAGAACATCAAGCACTGAATCGCTCAAAATTTCGTCAGTATGGGCTAAATCAGTAGAAATTAGTTCAAAATGTTCAAATTCTTTAAACATTTTTCTTAATTCAGAACTTTTTGTTAATTGTTCATATAAAAAATGTTTTTCATTGTTCATGATATCACCGTCAATGAAGTTCACAAGGTAGCTTTCTGCCTTAAAAATATCATTTTCTGACGGATTGAGATTGCTTTGTGGTTTTGTTTTTTGCAATACGTTGTTTAAACTTTTTTCATTATAAAGAGAATCTTTATCTACATAGTAATAATCTTTGTTACCGTTATTTTTGTCAATTTCTTCTGGTGGAATTGCACCTATAAATTCTGCATAAGAAAAATCAGGGAATATTTTTATAAATATATATATATCAGGAGTAGTGTTATATTCAAATTGTGATTTAGGCACAAATAATTGATTTTCGTCAGGTACAACTCTAACATCTACTTTAATATTTCCAACATTAATATCAGAGATATCCATATCTTTTAGTATTGCTGGAATTGTATATAAACTTTCGTAGTTATCAGCTTTAATATCAATTGAGTGTAAAAATTTGATACCCAATCTTGCACCTAAAACATTTGCAAATGCACGCTTTTGGCGATTGTCTTCAATACATTTTGATGACAAAGATGCGTCGTTAATATCATCTTTTGTAATTTCTATAACGTTTTTATTGTCAAAAATACTCATTTTAACTTCCCTTTATTTATTAAGATTACACGAGATATGAAAATATTCCAAAATTTTTGTAAACATTTGTAACAAGTTTTTCATAAACATTTTCTAAAAAGGCAATTTTTTTGCAAAAAAAAACTTTATGAAGGTAAGGAAAGAAATTTATAGGTTTATAGGAGGTTTTTTTAAATGGTTTCTGGTATCAATGCAAATGTAGGTTTTCAAGGTGGAATTAACACAGCGACAAACGCTCGTCCATATATGGCGCAACAATATCAATACGCAGGTGCTCCAACTGCAGATACAGTAGAAATTGCAGGTAAGAAAAAAAGTGGAGTTAAAAAAGGTATCATTGGAACTATTATCGGAGTAGCAGTTGCAGCCGCAGCATTGTATGCAGGTGTTAAATCAGGTAAATTGACAGAAGTAGCAAATGCAACAAAATGGACAGAAAAACTTCAAAACTTAGCTTTCAAAGGCGGTAAAGCTGTAGAAACTGGTGTTGAATATGTATCTACTAAAGGAAATGATGTTATTGAATGGGTAAAAGATAAATTCGCGAAGAAGAATGACAACGCAGTTGCGCAAGCACCTTTAGGATTACCATTTTATCCTGAAAATAAGTAATTAAACTATAAACGGGCGATGATTTTATCATCGCCCGTTTTTTTTTTGTAATCATATTTAACAAAATGGCAATTTTTTTGTAAAAAAATACTTTATATAAGTGGTTATTTTTAATAGATTATTTTTGGAGGTTTTATTATGACAAGAATTGTCCCAGATCAACAAGTTGGATTTAATCCAAGAATGGAAAATGTTGGTTTTAGAGGTGGCATGCAGGCTGAATATCAGGATTATACAAAACGAAGTGATTATTTAGCACAAGATACTTTTAATTCGTCAAATAAAAAAGCAGACGAAGAAGATGGTGTAATTAAATCTACTTGCAAGGCTATTGGCAATGGTGTTAAGTCTTTTGTAAATATGACAGTAGATGCTTTTGCAAAAGCTGCAACTGAGGTTGTCGTAGATAAAACTGTTGGAAAATTTGTTCCAAAAAAATAAATTTATAACAAATATTATTAAAAGTGGTCTAATGACCACTTTTTTATTGCAAAAATTCTGCTAAAATAACGGTACTAAGCAAAAATCCTTTATCTGTCAGTGCG
>CAKUXD010000021.1 GCA_934699705.1 uncultured Candidatus Melainabacteria bacterium | reverse complement strand
AAAAAGGCGACACCCAGATTCGAACTGGGGGATAAAAGCTTTGCAGGCTTCTGCCTTACCACTTGGCCATGTCGCCAGAACTTTTATTTAATTCTATTTTAAGCAAAATTAATTGTCAAGTAGATAAACTAGGCTATTTAATTAAATTCAATTATTAGTGTAAATATTTATAAAAAAATCGACATGGACATGTATATTAATTACAATTATATTATACAATTATAACTATACTATCATTTAAATTTTTATTATCACAAATATATATGGGAGGTTAATGTGAGCGTGGAAATGCAAGACAAACTTGATTTATCGCAAAACGCGATTAAGGTATTAGAAAAAAGATATTTGAAAAGAGATAATGAAGGTAACGCAGTAGAAACACCTGCTACAATGTTCAAACGTGTAGCTGATTCTATTGCAAAAGCTGAATTAGAATATGGTAAAACTCAGGCAGATGTTGATAAATTATCAAACGAATTTTATCAAGCAATTACTCAAAGATATTTTATGCCAAATTCACCAACATTAATGAACGCTGGCAGAGAACTTGGTCAATTATCAGCTTGTTTCGTTCTTCCTGTTGAAGATTCTTTAGAAGGAATTTTTGAAGCAGTTAAAAATACCGCTTTAATCCACAAATCAGGCGGAGGTACAGGTTTTTCTTTCTCAAGATTAAGAGCGAAAAATAGTGTTGTAAAATCAACAATGGGCGTTTCTTCAGGTCCGGTTTCATTTATGGAAGTTTTCAACGCTGCAACTGAAGCCGTAAAACAAGGCGGTACAAGACGTGGCGCTAACATGGGTATTTTACGAGTTGACCACCCTGATATTTTAGAATTTATCAATTGCAAAAGCGATACATCTAAATTAAACAACTTCAATATATCAGTTGCCTTAACTGACAAATTTATGGACGCAGTTAAAAACAATAGCGATTACGAATTAATCAATCCACATTCAAACGAAGTTGTTGGAAAATTAAATGCAAAAGAAGTGTTCGACAAAATTGTAAACAACGCATGGTCAACAGGCGAACCTGGTATTATTTTCATCGACAAAATGAACGCTGATAATCCAACTCCTTTAATTGGTGAAATTGAATCAACAAACCCTTGCGGTGAAGTTCCATTATTACCATTTGAGGCTTGTAACTTAGGCTCAATCAACTTAGGTTTAATGGTTGAAGACGGTAAAATTAACTGGGATAAATTAAAAGAAATCACAAAATTATCAATCATTTTCTTAGATGACGTAATCACAGTAAACAATTATCCATTACCAAAAATCGCTGAAATGGTTCAAAACAATAGAAAAATCGGTTTAGGTGTAATGGGTTGGGCTGATATGTTGATGAAATTAGAAATCCCTTACAACTCAGAAGAAGGTACTAAACTTGCAGCTCAAGTTATGGAATTTATTGACTACCACTCAAAAGTTCAGGCAATCGACCTTGCAAAAGAACGTGGTTCATTCGCAAACTTTAAGGGTAGCATTTATGACAATCAACATTTCTTAGATAAAAAATACGCTGGAAAATCAGCAGGCATGATTACAGACGAAATGTGGAATGATTTAGACGAACAAATTGAAAAATATGGTATCAGAAACGCAACTACAACATGTATCGCACCAACAGGTACAATTTCAATGATTGCAAGCGCATCAGGTGGTGTTGAGCCATTATTCGGTCTTGTATTCATGAGAAATGTTATGGACGGTACAGAATTACTTGAAGTTAACCCTATTTTCAAAGAATACGCTATCAAACATGGTTTCTACAATGATGAAATAATGCGTCAAATTTCAGAAGAAGGTACAATCGCTCATGTAAACGGTATTGATGAACAATCTAAACATATTTTCTCAACTGCACATGACGTTTCACCTTACTGGCACGTAAAAATGCAGGCAGCATTCCAATTACACACAGACAACGCAGTATCAAAAACAGTAAACTTCGTTGAAAGTGCAACTAAAAAAGACATTGAAGACACTTATGTTTTAGCTTACGAAAACAATTTAAAAGGTATTACAGTATATAGAAATAACTGCAGACCAATTCAACCAATGAACTTAACAAAGAAAAAAGAAGAAGAAAAGGTTGAAGAAAAAGCAGAAGAAGTAAGTCAAGAACCAACTGCAGAAGAATATAATCCAACAGGCGAAATCAAAACAGTAGTTTGTCCTGAATGCGGTAACAAAATTCAAATGGCAGAAGGTTGCTTTATCTGTCCTAACTGCGGTTACTCAGGTTGCTCGTAGCAGATTTTCGGTACGAACGAAGTTCAGGTAGCGAACAGATTGAGCGAACTGCACGAAGTGCAAAAGCGAAACTCTGTGAGCGTGAAGGAAAATAAAACGAAACAAGCAATGATTTCAATTATCACAACAAGCTATAATTATAGCGAATACATTTCAGAAACTATTAAGTCTGTGCAAGCACAGACTTATTCTGATTGGGAACTTATTATTGTTGATGACGCCTCAACAGACAATTCTGTTGAAATAATACGCAATTTTTGTCAAAACGACAAGCGTATCAAATTAATCTGCCACGACAAAAATAAAGGACTTGCGAAGGCTATTCAAACAGGGCTAAAATATGCAAAAGGCGAGTGGGTTGCATTTTTGGAAAGCGACGACACCTTTAAATCTAACACGTTGCAAAAACGTTTTGAAGTTGCTGAAAAATACTCCAATGTTGGATTAATTTTCAACGATGTTGAAGAATTTGGAGATAATAATTCAGTTTTAGCGATAAAAAATAATTTAGAAAATATACGCCAAAAGTTAGAAAATTTAAGTTTTCCGCGAAATATTTTCTGCGACATAAATATAGACAATTTGCTTTTAACTTTTTCAGCAGTTATGATAAAACAAGATTTAATGAACAAATGTTCGCTAGAAACCCCTATTGATGCGCTTTTGGATTGGTGGATTTTTCTACACATTACATTTGAAAACGACGCATTTTATATAAACGAAAAGCTTACAAAGTGGCGCCAGCACAGAAATAGCTATTTACACAAAAGAAACAGAAAAGCTTACAAAAGTGTTAATATAGAAGCCTGCCTTGACATTTGGCGAACAAAAAAACTTGGAATAAAATTTCTGCCTTTTGTAGTCAAGACAATCGTTTTAACTATTTTCAAACGTGGTACAAAGTTTTATTTCGTAACATTCATAAGAAAAATCAAAAAACTTTTAGGCTTAAATTTAAAACCCTCGCCTCTATTTGATGATTAATCAATAAAAATCGGACAAAATTCCAACAATTTTCGCATAATCGCTGCACGCTTTGATGTACCTTTTGGAATAATCTCCATAACAAATTCCTTCAAGACTTTTGGCGCATTGTGGCGCATTGATTTTAGGCGGGAAGTATATTTTAAGTTCTTTTCAATTAATTCAATTTGCTCTTGTGTAAACAAGTCTTGCCACCCTTCAGCAGTTGTATGCAGGTAATTTTTTAATCTTAAAACGGAACATTTTACAAAAGGAAAATCTGTTTTTTCATACAATTTTCGCCACTTAAAAACTGTCGGATTATTTGATTTATAAAAATTTTTTATAACAAAATCTGATTTAAACCCCGCTTTTTCAAGCATTTTGGTAAGTCCGATTTCATAATTTAAAACAACATCATTTTTATCTTTTTGATATGTTACAGAATTTATAAATTCTTCAAAAACCTTTGACTTAAAAATTTGCTGTCTTAAAACAACAAAATACGACTGAATATGCGGACAAAATGTATCTTTAACTTTACCATTTTTTAATTTTTTAAACCCAACACGATTTTTAGTCATTCCCCAAAAATCACAATCTTTTTCAGACATTTTATCGAATATTTTATTCAAAGGTTTAAATGGGCCATAGCAACTATCATTTGCAAAAATAAGTTCCTCACAATTATCTAAAATATTGTTATCTTTTGCAAAACTAAACCCTCTTTTATATGAGCCAAAGTCATATTCATTGTGTTTTTCAGCGATTTTATAACAGTCAAGCTTATTTAATTCATCTTCTGATAAATCACAACAAGAAACAAAAATAACTTCTTTAGCTATTTTTTGTAATTCTTTGATGTAAAAAACAACATAGTCATCAATTATATTATTTTTATCATAATGAGCAAATATAGCTACTCTGTTCATTTTAATTAATTATTAGTATTCAATCCCTTGTCTTGCCATTACACCGATATCGAAGTAGTGTTTTATAGGTTTCATTTCTGTAACAAGGTGAGCCAAAGCCTTTAATTCTGGGTGCGCATAACGACCAGTTAACACAATTTCTAATGTTTCTGGTTTGTTTAACAACGCATCTTTAACTTCTGAAACTTTAATCATATTCATTGCAATCGCGATATTGATTTCATCTAAAATAATCAATTGGTATTCGTTACTTGCAATAGCTTTCTTTGCTAATTCCCAACCTTTTTTAGCTTCTTTGAAATCATCAAGGCAAACATTATGTGAGTAAACAACTCTATCCATACCGCATTGAACAATTTCCAAGTTAGGGAACATACCGCCTGAAACGATTTCGCCGTATGAAGTTGCGCTATCACCTTTTGTAAACTGAATTATTAGAACTTTCCAGCCATGTCCCAATGCTCTCATTGCTAAACCTAAAGATGCAGTAGTTTTTCCTTTTCCATCACCTGTGTAGATTTGTATATAGCCACGTTCTAACAACTTTATGCCTCCAAGATAGTTTTCTGATTTTTATTCTAATATGGTTTCTAAATTTTCACATCAAATGAATAATGTATTTAAATTTGATATGAAATCTTCTTCTAATTTCGGTTTTATTACCGAGTAAAATGTTTGCGGAACTAACCCCGCCTCCCAAGATGTTGTATATTTATAATAAAACAAAAAAAGACAAAAAAGTTAGATTTTTTAAGCAACATGACAATCTTTTTACATTAATTTTTATTAAAATTCTGCTTTTGATTACCTAGTCTTATTTACCCGAGATTTACACTTAATCTTAAAAATTTACATAATTTTTGTTAAGTTCTTGTAAAAATCTATTGCAACCATGTAGGCATGGGGCTTTCAGGTAATTGTTTCTAAAACGTAATATTATTGCATATTTGAAACATTTTCCCGAAATAATGTTAAATCGGGATTTTTAAAGTTTTTTACAAATTAACATTAAAAAAAGTTCATTAAATTTATTAAGATATTTTAAATTATTATTTATGGTAAAATTTACTTGAAAGGCAAAAAAATGAACGAAACAATACTTGTAACTGGCGGAGCTGGTTTAATTGGCTCTAACTTATGCGAAAATTTGATTAATGAAAATTTTCACGTTATTTGTTTGGACAATTTTTTAACAAGTTCTAAAAACAATATTGCGCATTTAATGAGCAAATCTAATTTTGAACTAATTGAACACGATGTTACAGAACCAATTTCATTAAAAGTTGATAAAATTTTCAACTTAGCCTGTCCTGCAAGTCCGGTTCATTATCAAAAAGACCCGATAAAAACGTTAAAAACAAGTGTTTTAGGTATTATAAACATGCTTGAACTTGCAAAACAAAATAATGCCCGAATTTTGCAGGCGTCAACTAGCGAAATTTATGGAGATCCACTAGTTCACCCTCAAAAAGAAGAATATTGGGGAAATGTAAACACTATCGGCATTAGAAGTTGTTACGATGAAGGGAAACGTACTGCGGAAACGCTTTTAATGGATTATCACCGTCAATATAATCTTGACACAAGAATTGTTAGAATCTTCAACACTTATGGACCTAAAATGGCGAAAAATGATGGTCGAGTTGTGTCTAATTTTATCTTACAAGCAATTCATAACGAAAATATAACTGTTTATGGCGACGGCTCTCAAACACGTTCCTTCTGCTATGTAGATGATTTAATTAAAGGACTTCAAGCCTTAATGAACAAAGAAAATTATCATCTTCCTGTTAACTTAGGCAATGACGGTGAATTTACGGTAAAAGAACTTGCTGAAAAAATTATAAAATTAACCAACTCAAAATCAAAAATCATCTACAAGGCACTTCCATCTGACGACCCAGTTAAGCGTAAACCCGACTTAACAAGAGCCAGAGAAGTTTTAAATTATGAACCAAAAATAAAATTAGAAGACGGTTTAAAGAAAACTATTGAATATTTTATGGGTATGGAATAATGAACGTAGAACTTTTAGCACCTGCTCAGAATAAAGAATGTGCCATCAGCGCAATAAACTACGGTGCAGACGCGATTTATATCGGCGCAAATTCTTTTGGTGCAAGAAAAAACGCCTCAAACTCTTTAGAAGATATTAAAGAAATAGTTGATTACGCTCATAAATTCTATGTAAAAATTTTCTGTACAATAAATACTATTCTTGATGATACAGAAATTTTACAAGCAAAAGATTTAATTCAAAAACTTTATGAAATCGGCGTTGATGCAATTATTGTTCAGGATATGGGAATACTTGAATTAGCTATAAATAATGAGCTTCCGCCAATTCCAATTCACGCAAGCACACAATGCGATAACAGAAATTTAGAAAAAGTTAAATTTTTTGAAAATATCGGTCTACAACGAGTAATTCTCGCTAGAGAACTTTCCTTAAACGAAATTGACAATATTTGCAAAAATACAACCTGCGAAATTGAAACCTTTATCCATGGTGCGTTATGTGTAAGTTATAGCGGGCAATGCTATTTAAGCCAATCAATCGGTAAACGTTCGGCAAATAGAGGTGAATGCGCTCAACCTTGCCGAAAAACATACACTCTTGTTGACGATAAAGGAAATATTTTAGCCGAAAACAAACATTTATTATGTTTAAAAGATTTTAATGCCTCTGAACACTTAGAAACCCTAATAAAATCTGGCGTTAAATCTTTCAAAATTGAGGGTAGGTTAAAAGATGAAAATTACATAAAAAATGTCGTTGCATTTTATCGTCAAAAAATTGATAAATTTGCCAAGAAATCATCATCAGGACAGGTTTTTATTGATTTTGAGCCGAATGTAAACAAATCTTTTAACAGAGGATTTACAGATTATTTTTTAAAAAATCGCGGAGAAATTTTTAATTTTAATTCACCAAAATCAATCGGCGAAAAAATTGGCAAAATTGAATTTGTTGACAAAAATTATTTCATCATAAAAAATCACAACCTACACCCGCAAGATGGTCTTTATTTCAACAACAACGGCTGTTTAGTAAACAAAGTCGAAGGTAATAAAATTTTCCCTAACAAAATGAACGGAATTAAAAAAGGCATAACTGTTTACAGAAATTCTGATATTGAATTTGAAAAAATACTCAAAAACTCAAAAACAAAACGTCAAATCGCAACAAACATAACTATTTCAGACACAAAAATTTTAATAATTGATGAGGACAAAAACGAAAGCTCAATTGATTTAAACATTACTGAAATCGCGAATAATCAGGAAAAAATGAAAGAAAATTTAATTCGCCAGTTTCAAAAATCAGGAGAAAGCGATTTTTTCTGCGAAAAAATCGCGATAAATACAGATAAACTTCCATTTTTGCCAATTTCTCAAATCAATCAACTACGACGAGAGTTATTTGAAAAATTAATGATAGAACGCGTTAAAAATTACAAAAGAGAGCTTCAAAATCCACTTCATTACACAAAATACCCAGCTGAAGAAATGGATTTTAAAGCAAATGTTCATAACAAATTAGCAAAAAGATTTTACGAAAAATGCGGTTGCAAAATTCTTGAAAGCTCGTTTGAAAGTTCTAATAAAAACAACAACAGACCTCTTATGACTACAAAACACTGTTTGAAATATGCTTTTAATATTTGCAAAAAACCAGTTGATTTATTTTTAATCGACGAAAAGAAACAACGCTATAAATTAAAATTTGATTGCAAAAACTGCCAAATGCAAATTTTTAACGATTAATTGCAGGTTTTTTCAACTTTTGAGAATAAATTTTTACATAGTATTTTGGATATTTATAAGCATATACATCAATTGACAAATCAAAATTTTTTCCACCATTAAACGGCTCTGAAGCACTTAAAACAATTGGTGGCGTAATTGTTCCAGCCTCAAAAATACGGGTTTTATCAAAGATTTGTTGCGTATATGCTTTAATAATATTATTACCGTCTTTAAAAACAGCTCTAACGTACAAATTATCAATATCTAGGTCAGAATTATTTTGTAATCTAAATTGAAAATTCAAAAGATATTCTTGTGCTGCTAAGTCAGTATTAACATCTATTTTTATGACATCAACAAACAAATCCTTGTCATACAACAGATTATTTTTAACAAATTTTTGGTATTGCATTGCTCTTTTGCGATATAATTCACTTTCAGTTGCATTACCTTTATTTAATTCAATATTTGCGAGTTTATTTATCAAATTCAAATATGCATCATAATTCATTTTTTGAGGGTCATTTTTATGAACGTAAGATAGTAATTCATAGGCTTTATAAGGGTTATTGTCAATATACAAAAGACCCAATTTATAATTTACGATAATTTTTTCTGGGTTTAATTCATAAGCTTTTTCTAAAGCCATGATTGCTTCATCAATTTTGCCTGTATTTACGTAATTATCCGCAAGAGAAACACTTGCCTTAATTATTTTTTCTTTTACATCTTTTAATTTTTTAGAACGAATAACATCATAATAGAAATATGCTCTTTCATACTTCATTACTGCAAGCGCAAAATATCCGTTTTGATAATATGCATCACCCAACAAATTATAAATTTCCGCTTTAAATCTTATAATTCTTTTTTTAGGTTTTTCACCAATTGAGTCCATAACTTCTTGCGCATTTTGCAATTTACCAGTTTTTACGTACAATTTTGCAAGCTGGTAATTTGGAGTATAATCATATCCTTCTGCTTTTTCAATTGAATTTTTGAATTGTTGTTCTGCGCTATCGTAATCTTTTTTATATGAATAAAGTATTCCCAAACGCATATTTACGGCGTAATTTTTAGGATACATTTTTGAATATTCATTGTTTGTATCAATTAAAACATCTACCAGATATGATTCAAAAGTCGAGTCAATATTGTGTCTTTCTTTTGTTGCATCATAATTAAAAACGTTATGAATCATATAAAAAATATTTAAAATACCAAACGCAAAAACAATAGACAATGTTATTAAAAAAGTCTTCCAATAATCAATATTATTTTCATTTATTAATGATATTATATATTTACTTTTCTTAGTCATCGGCATCTCTTATAGATATTTTGTTTACACCGTCGATTTTTTCTATTTCCTTATAAAGAGTTTGCAAAGGAGTTTTGTCTTTAATATCAATCACCGCAACTAATTTTGCCGTATTATCAGCAACTGAATCCACTTTTTTAATTTCATTCAGATTTGCAAATTTATCCATAATACATTTTTGAATATCATTAACATTACATTTATCACAATGTAAAGACACTCTCAAGCGTTTATTAGAGCGTTTTCTTGGAGCTAAAATAGTTCTTTCAAGTTCTTTTATACCAATCAAAACAAGTACGCTCAAAGCTGTTGCTATAACTGCAATTCCGTATTGTCCTGCACCACAAGCCATACCAATTCCGGCTGCAATCCACAGAGTTGCAGCAGTCGTAATCCCATGAACAGAAGAACCATTTCTCATAACTGCACCAGCACCGATAAAACCAATACCTGTAACAATTTGAGCTGCAATACGAGCCGTATCTCTTACCCCTGTTGCCTGATCAACAATTACATTATCGCCTGTCGCAAAAGTTGGGAAACCATGAATAGACAAAAGCGTAAATACGCAAGCGCCTAAACATACAAAAATATGTGTTCGCAAGCCTGCAGTTTTATTTGTAAGTTCTCTTTCTAAACCTAGAGCAAAGCCTAAAATTATTGAAACTACCAAACTTATTAAATAATTTATAATCATACTTCATTATCTCACTTTACTTTTTGGATCTAAGACATCTCTTATTGTATCACCTATTAGATTAAATGATAATACCGCAACAAAAATTAAAAATCCAGGGGTTAACAGCCAAGGCCTATACAAAATATTTATGTATTCTTGAGCCTCTTTTAACATATTACCCCAACTTGCGTCAGGTTGTTGAATACCAAGTCCTAAAAAACTTAAACCACTTTCAGACAAAATATATGACGGTACAGATAAAGTCATCGCAACAATCACATAACTTGTTGTTTGTGGAAGAATTTCTTTTATAATAATTCTTAAATTTGAAGCTCCAACCATTTTTGCAGATTGAACAAATTCTTGATTTTTTATTGATAAAACCATACCTCTAACAACTCTTGCAAAACTAGCCCAACCAATCAGTGCAAGAATTACGACTATCAAAATAAGCCTTTGCGTACTAGTCATATTTGAAGGCAAAATTGCTGCCAAAATTATCAACAAATAAAACGAAGGTATCGACATTACAGCTTCCGCAAACCTCATCATCAAGGTATCAACAACTCCGCCAAAATATCCTGAAATTCCACCATATAAAAGTCCTATCGGAAACAGTACAAATAGCGCCAAAAAGCCTATTGTCATTGAAATTCTACCGCCAAAAAGTAATCTTGAAAACACATCTCGACCATTGATATCTCCACCTAAAAAATAAAGTCTTCCGTCAGCATCAACTGTTACAAAATGTCTATTCATAGGAATTACACCGAGAAAATCATATTCCTCGCCTCTTGCAAAAAATTTCAAATAATACTTTTTACTTCTATCCAATTTAAAAACAGTTTGCATTAAATCACTATCATACTGTCGTTTATAATTATAAGTATATGGTCTGGAAAATTTACCATTTTCATCAATCGTAAAAATCGGAGAAGGCGGAACATAAGATAACTCTCTATCCGTATAATCCTTTGTATAAGGAGCAATTATATCTGCAAAAATTAAGCAGAAATAAATAAAAGCCAACACAAATAAAGCAATCGTCGCAAATTTATCTTTAAAAATTCCTTTAAAAATATCTTTTATCATGCCAGCCCCCTTTAAGCCTTTGCCCTAATTCGAGGGTCTGTGATAATTAATAAAATATCTGCAATCAAATTTCCGACAATAAGCATTATTGCACCAATCATTAAAGACGCCATAACAAGATTAATATCAGATTTCATAACCGCTTCCAAGATTAATCGACCTAACCCTGGGTACTGAAACACATATTCTGTCAACGCTGCGCCTGATAAAAGACTCGAAAATTCAAATCCCAAAAGCGTAATCATTGGATTAATCGCATTTCTAAGAGCGTGTTTAAATATAACCTTAAATTCGCTCAAACCTTTTGCCCTTGCAAATTTTACGTAATCACTATCCAAAACATCTAACAAATTTGCTCTCATCTGACGTTGCAAACCTGCCAAAGATATTGTAAATAAAACAACAACAGGTAAAAACAAATGATGAGCTATATCAAAAATTTGATGAACTAAGTTCATATCATTAAAATTATATGAAGTTAAGCCACCAACTGGAAACCACCCTGTTTTAACCGCAAAAATTAACAATAAAATTGCAAAGAAAAACGACGGAATTGCCATACCGATACTGGTTATGACTGTTAAAATTCTGTCAAAAGGAGTTTTCCAATTTATACCTGCTAAAATTCCCAGAGGAACTCCGACAGACCACGTTAAAAATATTACTACTACTGCCAAAAGCAATGTATTTGGTATTCTTTCCATTAATTTAACAGAAACTTTTTCTCCAGTCGTTGTTACACCTAAATCACCTTTAACAAATCCTTTTGCCCATAAGAAATACTGCACAATCAAAGGTTTATCAAGTCCTAAACGAGCTTGTTCAGCTTGTAAAGTTTCTTTTGAAATCGACGGATTTAATTTTAATTCCGCCAGAGGATCAACTGGACTTAAACGTATTATAAAAAAGCTGATTATTGATACCAAAATCAATAACGGAATTGTTTGTAATAATCTTTTAATTATATAAAATAAAACTTGCACTAGTTTTTATCCTCATAAATTTCTTCTAAATTGTATATTAAACCTGAAAGTTGCGAAGGATAAATATTTTTAAATTTTTTTCTAATTGCAACAATTCTAACTGGTGAATACAAATATATTATTGGTTTTTCATCATAAATTATTTGTTGATATCTGTCATATAATGCTTTTCTTTTCGAAAAATCTGTTTGAAGCGCGCCATTTTCAAAAATTTCATCAAGTTCTTTTTCAAAAGTTAATCTGTCATCGAGATAATCTCTTTCTGTTCTTTGGTTAAAAAGATGCAGAGGACCTCTTGAATTCCAGACATTTTTGCCATCGTGAGGTTCAAGTGGCGAACCTGTAAGCCCCATGATAATCATATCCCAATCAAGCGTTGTAACCATTTTATTTACAAGAGTATTAAACTCAATCGGCTTATAGTTAACCCTCATACCCAAATCTTCCAAATCCTGCTTAACCATAACACCAATAGCTTCTCTTTCAGTATTGCCAGCATTTGTATATAAATCAAACTCAACGCGATTATTAAACTTATCATACAACTTTTTATTTTTACCTAATTTAAAACCGCTTTTTGCTAACAATTGATTAGCTTTTTTAATATCTCTATCATGACCCTTTATAGATTTATTCAAGAAAATTGAATTTAAACTTTCGGCAGTAAACAAAGGTTTTGCCAAGCCATTTGCAATATTTTGCACCATATTTTTTCTATCAAGAGCAAAATCCACAGCAGTTCTAAAATTTTTATCCGCAAACCAGAATTGTTTTTCAGGTTGCACATAATACTTGCCCTCTTTATTTTTGCGCTTATTCATATTAAAAACAACAAACATCGTACCAGTATCAGGACCTAAATTATAAATTTTATAATCAGATTTTGCCTCGTTTAACTTATATGGAGCAACATTTGAACCACGCAAAGAAATTACATCTATTTCATGCGCTTCAAATTTCAAAATTTCGTTATTCAAATCGCCGACTATCAGATAAACAACTTTATCTAAATATGGAAGTTTTTGATTTTTTTTATCAATCATATAATAATCAGGATTTCTGACAAACACAACTCTTTGTGCCGCAAGATATTCCTTCAGTTTAAACGCTCCGCTTGTTACAAACAATTCAGGCGGAGTATTTGTTGAATAAAAACTGTCAAAATAAGCCTTACCCTGATTTACTGCTGGCTCAAAAATATGCTTTGGTGCAATTTGTAACGACATTAATCTAACAAACGGCGCAAAAGGCTTTGCAATAACAAATTTTACCGTATAATCATCAACCTTATAAACTTTTGGTAATTTACCATCAATCATAACCGCATCACGGGCAGAAGTATTACCAAAGCCAGCTAAAATAATTCTATTCCACGTAAAAACAACATCATCAGCCGTAATAGGTTCGCCATCAGACCATTTTGCACCTTTACGTAAATGAACGATATATGTCATTCCGTCTTTTGTTTCATAAGATTTTGCGAGTCGAGGCTCTATTGAACCATCTTTTGGCGAGGTTGAAAACAAGCCATCAAACATTAAATCCGCCATTGAAGTTGATGTAGCATCTTTTGAATTAAACGGATTAAAAGTTTTTGGACCTTCTCCGATTGTTGAATTGATTAATTCTCCGCCGTATTTTCCAACATTTGCCTGCGATTGAAGATATTCTCTACCATTTAAAACAACATTTATCGGACTTGCAGGAAAATTAAACTGCTCGTTTGTTTTAACAAGATTTTGCTTATAAATTTTTTCATCAGGAATATCCCGCCTTATACAAGCCTTTATGCAAACCAATATTAAAAATATTATTAAAATTAAATATAAAATTCGCTTCATTATATTTAATCTAACACAAAATTAAAGTTTTTTTATAACCCAATTTGTTGATTTTTTTGAAAGACGTTAAGACAATAAGACACTAAAGCTTTCGTGAGTTTTTTACAAATTACTTACAAGATGTATTCGTTGTCCAGTCGAGTTCTGTACCATTTGGGCATTTATTATCATTAAGTTTCAAATAATCCATATTACCCATTTCTATAACCCAAGCTGTGCAACCAGTACTACCAGCACTCCCTCCACAAGAACCTAATGGCATCGAATCGCTCGCAGTATCCTTTAATGGAATAACCCCTTCATTAGTTAAATCAAAAGCAAAGATATCATGACCACCTTGATTTTTACCTTTATTTGGACCGTCTATGTCAACAAAAAGCAATCCTTGACTATATATAGCTATTCCTGTGCCATCTGCGGATATTATTGAATATCCAGTGTTTCTTATGCAAGTATTATTGTTAGAATCATCAACATATCCACAATCTTTTGATACCTTCATAAATTCTGCTATACGTTGACCAATTCGAGTTATTTTTTCTTCATCTTCGCTTAACCCATTAAGCCATGTGTCATAAGGTCCATAAACTGCAACAGCACGACCAAAAGCGTCTTCTAAATTTGAATAAAGTTTCTTTACCTTTGCGACTTTTTCTCTGTCGCCTGTTGATTGGTTTAAGTTCGGAATAGTAAGTGCTGCAACCACGCCAATAATGCCCATTACAACAAGGGTTTCAGCTAACGTGAAGGCTATCGCCTTCACTAGTGAGTTGTGAGTGGTGAGTGGTGAGTCGACTTTATTGTCATTTTTTTGTTTATTATTTATCGATTCACTATTCACAAGCGACAATTCACAACATTTCTTTTGTATACTCTCAAAAAATCTTCTTATACAATCGTGGAAAATCGCATTACTACTTTGTTTTACCCCAACTACAAACTGAGTTCGTTTATTTACAATACTTTTAACCATATTCATACCTCTTTTTTTATCAGTATAAATGATTTTTAATTATTTTTCAAGTATTGTCTGAAAAAAGTTTCTAGTAATAAAATTAACAAACAAAGGGTTGAAATATTCAAAAAATAGGTTATAATATAAATATAACAGGTGGCTATCGGTTTCACCGATATTTAATACCTTTTAGTTTTTACAAAACTAGCACTAGGAGAGCAATAAATAGTGCTAGTTTTTCCATTTTAAATAGTATTGCTATTATAAAAAGAATTATTAGCATTTTTGCTTTTACCATAGGCAACCCCCCTTTCCTGACGTAAGTACCGTCATTTAAAAAGGATTTAGGTAACCACCTGTTTATATATTTTATTTCTAATGTTCAATACAAATTATTATACATATTCTAGTTTTTGAATACATACAACAAATGAATTATTTAATCCTAAATTGACGGCTTATTTCCCCCCATATTGGAATTCACGACCTTCTTTATACGCTTTTATAATTGCTTTTGAAAAATGTTTTTTTGTTTTCCAATATGATGTATGAGCACCAACAAAAGTTCTCCAGCTCAAAGCCTTCGAATAATCATAAAAAAATCCTTTTTCTTGGTCATATTCTAATTTTGTAATATTTTTTATTTGTTCGTTTGTATAATTTACGCCATTTGGAAATCCCAACGGATCATCAGCATAATTAACTGTTAAGAAGAAAAAATCTTGTTCAATAAGATATTTAAACATCATGTGATTAAATTTTTGAGCACCTAAATTTTCATCAGCCATATCTGAATAAAATAGCGGTATTGGACTTGCATAATTTACGACCCCTAAAATGGTATCTTGTGGTGCGCAATATTTATCTGTAAATCTATCCATATTCATATACGCCGATTTAAACTCTTTTTTATTTTTATTAACAATAATTTTACCTAAAGGTGATGCATTTGTTAGGTTTGAACCCACAAACGCCATTAAACAAGTATCTTTTCTTGGATTTTCATTTATCATTTGAACTAAATCTTTATCCAAATTTGCATTGTTAAAATATTCACTTAAATTAATGTATGGCATTTTGTTAAATAAATATTCCATAGTTATAAAAGAGCCTGCTGAATATCCAAATAAAACAACCTTTTTGCCTTCTTTAGATTTTTGCTTAATTTGTTTATCTAAATCTTGTATAATCGAAATCATATTGTGTGATTTTTGAACCCAAATAGCGTCGTGAAGCATTTCTGCAATTGTGTTTCGCACAAAATACGCAATCAAGGGACTTACAGAGCGCAATAAATTTGCTTTTTCTTTCATAAACATCAAATCTGTTTGGCTTTTATATCCCCAGAAAAAAATCGACGGATTTTCTTCAATAATCAAATCATTGTCTTTTAGAAAATGTTTTGAAACATATTTATCGTGTTCCATACGTTTTTTCAATACAGGGTGAAATTTATCAATGCCCTTGACAAACCATTTATGCATTTTTTCATTATTATTGTTTGAACCATTAATATATACAAAACTTACGCTTGTCGTTGCAAAACAGACATTTTGTATAAACACAATAAAAAATAATAAAGTTACGAATTTTTTCATAATACCTGCTATATTTCTTTTCTTTCAAAAAAATTATCCTTACAAACATCTTTTTTATTCGCTAAAACACCACATTTTGTACACGCAAGAATTTCGCCTGTACTGTCAATTGGCATAAAAACATGTTCGCAAGTTTCAAAATCCTCTATCAAATCTGGAGAATCATCAGTTGCGTCATACTGTTTAATACATTTTTCTTCTTCTAAAATTTTTGGTTCACGATAAGTTTTATACCAAAATTTTTTAATGAATTCAAAAATAAACATATCAATATTTTATATGAATTTTGTTATAAATCAAAACCTAAAGGTAGCAACTCATCAATTGTATGAACTTCTACTTCACCATTTTCGTCTTCAAGAATAATATCAATTCCTTTATCAGAACGAAAATCATTCATAACTTGTCTGCAAACACCGCAAGGAGCGCAACGTTTCATCTTTGGTCCGTAAATCGCAACTGCTGTAATTTTTCTTTCACCATTAACTATTGCATTGCAAATTGCACTGCGCTCTGCACAAATAGTTGCACCAAAAGAAGAATTTTCAACATTTGTACCAATATAAGTTTTACCGCTTTCCATTAACACACAAGCGCCTACTGGAAATTGAGAATACGGTGAATAACTGTTTTCACTAGCTTTTTTTGCCTTATCTAATAATTCTTTGTAATCCATTTGTTAACTCCTTATTAATAATTAGCACACTAAAAAAGAATATGCTATAATTTTATCATGAAAAAATTTTTAAGTTTTATTTTATTTATATTTTTAATATTTTCGGGTAACTGCAAGGCAGCCCAATTTAACTTTTTGGTAATTCCAGACGATTTATTTTTAGAACAAAAAGATTATTTGGTTTTTCCAATGTCGGCAACTGTAATTTCAACAGAAGTCGTAAACTATTACAATAAGCACCCTCAAATGTCGGCTGTGCCTATTAGTCAACTTCGTACAGTTTTAAACAGACCAGAAAATGCAAGATTAAAAAAAGAAACACAAAAGTTTTTAACAAATTATCAAAATAGTTACATAATTGATTTTAATACCATACAAAAATTAGCATCAAAATTCCGCGTAAAACAAATTTTGCTTATAACCTGCAACATGGACGCGCAAAATTATATTACAAGAAGAACCTTATGGGATTTTCTTGATATCCCTGGTGCAACTGTTATTGACCCAGCTTTTAGGCTTTCAACACACATAAATTTAATTGATTCAAATAATCAAATTGTGCTATGGCAAAATACATATCAAAAATTGATTAGTTCTCGCGAAAGCAGAATTATTCCTCAATCCTTTGGAAATTCAAGTGAACAACTAGAAAAAGTTAAAAAATACACAATCAAATTTTTAGCTCCACAAGTAGTTCAAGAAACTCAACTTGCATTGTTAAATATGTCGCCATACCAAGATTTAAACCTTCGTCCTGAAATTGTAAAACCTCAATATGTTTCAATAGACAAGGTTAAAATTGACTCAAAACGCGCGACTATAAGGAGCGCTAACTATACAAAAGCTAAAATTAAAGAAAAAAATGCTTCTATAAAAGCTAATTATCAAGCCTCAAAAAAAGCTCGCGCTGAAAGAAAATTGTTAAAAGAAAAACAAAGAAATTTACCTGTTGAAGAACAAATTAAAATTATTCAAGAAAAAGAAAAAGCCAAACTTCAAGCAAAATTTGAAAGACAAAAACAAAAACAAGATTTCAAAAAGGCAAAAAAAGAAATGAAGGCTCAACTTAAACTTGAAGAAGATAAATTAAATCCTAAAAAACCTGTGAAAAAAGAAAAAGTTAAAAAGGTTAAATCAACCTTGAAGCCTTCCGTTGAAACACCTTTACAACAACCAATGCAGAATATTAATACGCTTCCGCCATCTATGATAATGCAACAAAATTATAAACCAACACCTTATTTAAAATCTAAGCCAATAATACATGATGAGGATTTTACAATTAATGATTACTAGGTTCTAAACCAAAATAACAATAACCGAGCCAATAATCATTATGATTGTGCCAATAAATTTTTTCTTCATATCTGTTTCATGAAAAAATTTCCAACCAAAAAATAAATTTACTAAAGTTGAAAGCTGAAATAACGCCAAAGCATAACCAACTTGCATATTTTGAAACACATAATTTGTTGTCAACTGCATTATTCCCAGCATTGAGCAAACGACAACATACTTTGAAATATCTGTTTTTTGAATAATTTTTAATGGTTTTTTAAATATAAAATTTAAAATTAATGCGAAAAATGCTCCTGCCCAACACCAAAGCATAAAAGAAATTACAGGGGAAGATAAAATAATAACTTTTTTCAAAAATACCGCTTCAATACCCATTAACAAAAGCGCGGTAAATCTTAAAATGATATCTTTTCTTTTGAATAATTTAAGCGAAAAACCTTCTGCTTGAGTATCAAATACAAACCAACTTCCCCAAATTATTAAAATTACACCTAAAATACCCAATATTGTTGGGATTTCATGTAATACAAAAATCGCCACAATCATACCTACAACGGATTTGTAAGAATTTATAGGCCCTAAGACAGACAATTCCCCTATTTGCAGGGCTTTTATTAAACAGGCGTTTCCGACTGAACATAAAAATCCGGCAATAAATGCAAAAATCCAAAATTCAATCGGCAAAATCGACCAATTAACACGCAACGCAAATGGAATACAGCATAAACCAAGCGTAAAATACGTATAAAAATTGCAGTTCAACGCAGAATTATTTTCGCAAATTTTCTTTTGATAAACATTTGCCAAAGGATTTGAAATAATCCTTAAAAATAAAGCTATTATTGTTTTAATAATCATTTGCCAAATTAATTAAATCTTGTTCTTGTTAAATCAGCTTTTCTTAATCTAATACTTTCTGGCGTGATTTCTGCTAATTCATCATCAGCAATGTAATCAAGCGCTTCTTCTAAAGATAAAAGTTTAGGTGCTTTTAAAACAACCATTGCATCAGCCGTAGAAGTACGCATGTTTGTCAACTTTTTAGTCTTACAAACATTTACCGCAACATCTTGAGCTCTGTTACCTTCACCGACAATCATTCCTTTATAAACTTTTGTTTTTGGTGTAATAAAGAAAGTTCCTCTATCAGCAAATTGGTCTAACGCATAAGGTACAGCTTCGCCTTGTTCCCAAGCTATTAAAGAACCCATTCTTTGTTTCGGAATATCTCCAGCAAGAGTGTCATATTTGTTAAAAGTATGATACATAATACCTTCACCTCTTGTAAGTCTGATAAATTCACCCTTAAAGCCTATTAAACCTCTTGCAGGGATTATAAATTCAAGTTTTGAACGAGTACCTGTCGATTGCATATCAAGCATTTGAGCTTTTCTGCCTGCCAAACGTTCAATACAAGTTCCTGTGCATTCTTCTGGCACATCTAAGAATAAGTTTTCATAAGGTTCCATTTGAACGCCATCTATTGTTTTGTAAATAACTTCTGGTTTAGAAACTTGAAATTCAAATCCTTCACGACGCATTGTTTCAATCAAAATGCTTAAATGTAATTCGCCACGACCTGAAACTACCCATTTATCTGTATTTTCAGTATCTTCAACTCTCATACTAACATTTTTTTCTAATTCGTCATACAATCTTTTTCTTAATTGTCTTGAAGTTACAAATTTACCTTCCTGACCAGCATAAGGACTGTCGTTTACTGAAAAATTCATTTGTAAAGTTGGTTCATCAATATGAATTAATGGTAACGCTTGAGGGTTGTCAAGTGAAGAAATTGTTTCACCGATTT
Organism: uncultured Candidatus Melainabacteria bacterium; assembly: GCA_934699705.1. Taxonomy (GTDB): domain Bacteria; phylum Cyanobacteriota; class Vampirovibrionia; order Gastranaerophilales; family Gastranaerophilaceae; genus UBA6984. The sequence goes on along the minus strand of CAKUXD010000021.1, from coordinate 11,838 downwards.
GAACTTCTGGAAAACCAGCAATACCCACAATATCACCCGCAGATGCTTCTTCTATTTCTACACGACCCAAATCTCTAAATCCAAATAATTTTGTAATTTTACATCTTTGAACAGAACCATCAGCCTTGATTAAAGACAAGGTTTCCTGAGATTTCAAATGACCGTTTTTAATTCTTCCGATTGCAATACGCCCCACATAATCATTGTAATCCAGCGTTGTAACGTGGAATTGAAGATTTGCGTTAACATCACCTTCTGGGTGCTTAATATTTTCAATAATGCAATCCATCAAAGGTGCAATATTATCGCTTTGGTCATCTAATTCTTTTTTAGCAATACCTTGTAATGTGCTTGCATATATGATTGGGAAATCGATTAATTCTTCATTATCAGTCAATTCTGTAAATAAATCAAACACTTTATCAAGTGCCAAATCTGGTTCTGCGGCAGGTTTGTCAATTTTGTTAATTACAACAATAATTCTTAAACCTAATTCTAAAGCCTTTGAAAGAACAAATCTTGTTTGAGGCATTGGACCTTCAGCAGCATCAACAATTAATAAAGCGCCGTCAACCATACCTAAAACACGTTCAACTTCACCACCAAAATCCGCGTGGCCAGGAGTATCAACAACATTAATGTGATATCCTTTATAATCTACTGAAATATTTTTTGAAAGAATTGTAATTCCACGTTCTCTTTCCAAATCGTTTGAGTCTAAAACGCACGCTTGAACTTGTTGATTATCTCTAAATACACCACTTTGTTTTAACATGCAATCTACCATAGAAGTTTTACCATGGTCAACGTGGGCGATAATAGCAATATTACGTAATTTTTCTATATCCATAATTCCAATTCTTTCATATTTTTCTGTGTACATTATATAAATAGCACAAAAAAACTTTATAGCAAAGAAATTTTTCCAGTATCGAAATGAAAATGCGCACTTACAATTGTTAATTTATCATTTTTTACCGCTTCATTTATAATCATAGAACGCTCTGTTAATAATTTTTTCAAGGTTTGTGTATGCTCTTTTGTAATTTCATCATAATGTAAATGTCCTTGTTCCTCGATAATCGGACAAAGATTACTCATAATAGACGTATAAGATTCGCTATTTTCTGCATAATAATCTTTTGCGTATTTTGTAACCCCGCAGTCATCATGCCCCAACATAATTAATAATGGCGCTTTTAACTTTTTAACTCCAAATTCTAAACTTTCTAAAATATCAAAAGTTAAACCAATTGTAGCGCCAGCCGTTCTTACAACAAATAATTCACCAATTCCGCAATCAAAAATTACTTCTGGAATTACACGAGAATCAGAACAACTTAAAATAATCGTTTTCGGCTCTTGATGAGTCATGAATTTCTTTAAGGTATCTAAATTTCTTGTATGACAAGAACATTCACCTTTCACAAAACGCTCATTACCCGCTAATAATCTATCTAACTCTTGTTTTACAATCTCATTCATCAATATTATTCCTTTCAAAAAATAAATATATTATAATTTTTTAATATAACACACAAAAAATAGAGGTTACAATGTTAAAAAATAGTATATTTACAAATTTAAAAGGAAATATCTTTGGGGGTATAACCGCAGGTGTTATTGCTTTACCTTTAGCTTTAGCCTTCGGTGTTGCCAGCGGATTGGGTGCTGGTGCAGGTTTATGGGGTGCTATAATTGTTTGTTTTTTTGCAACTATTTTTGGAGGAACTCCAACTCAAATTTCAGGCCCAACTGGACCAATGACAGTAGTTGTAGCATCTTTGGTTTTGGCATACCCAAATAATCCTAAAATCATTTTTATGGCGATATTTTTAGCAGGCTTATTCCAAATTGCACTATCTTTTTCAGGCGTCGCAAAACTCGTTCACTACGTGCCATATCCAGTAATTTCAGGTTTTATGAGCGGTATTGGGGTCATAATTATTTTACTTCAAATTGCACCTTTTATTGGACTTGAAGCTAGTGGAACTCCTGTTGAACAAATTTTTTATGTGTTTAAACATTTACCAAACATAAGTCTATCTGCAATTGGATTAAGCCTTTTTGCACTTGCAATAATATTTTTAACTCCAAAAAAAATTACAAAATACTGTCCTTCCTCGCTTCTTGCATTAATCGCAGGGACTTTGGTGGCAATATTTATGCAATTAGACGTAAAAACAATTGGCGAAATTCCTTTAGGACTTCCTCATTTTGAACTTGGTTTAATTTCTATTAAAGATTTTCAGTCAATAATTCCATTAGGCATAACCCTTGCGATACTTGGCTCTATTGACTCGTTATTAACCTCACTTGTCGCAGATTCAATTACAAATACTAAACACGATTCAAATAAAGAACTTTTAGGACAAGGCTTAGGTAATGCTGTTGCAGGTATGTTTGGCGGACTTGCAGGCGCAGGCGCAACAATGAGAACTGTTATAAATGTTAATTGTGGCGCTACTGGAAGATTATCTGGCATAGTTCATTCACTATTTTTAATCTGTGTAGTGCTTTTCTTTGCGCCATTTGCCTCACAAATTCCACTTGCAATACTTTCAGCAATTTTAATCAAAGTCGGTATAGATATTATTGATTACAAATATTTAAGCATTTTAACTCGTTCGGCTAAGTCAGATATAATAGTTATGGTAGCAGTATTTGTTTTAACTGTAATTGATGATTTAATCTTCGCAGTTGGTGTCGGAATTGTAATTTCTTCAATATTATTTGCCGTAAAGGCCTCTCAAGACTTGATTATTGACGTTTATGACCACGAAATTCCTTTTCTTGAAGGCGATTGCAGAAAATATATCGGAATAATTCATATCGACGGAATGTTTTTCTTTGGTTCGGCTTCAACTGTGCTTGCAAGAAGCGAAAGCCTTTTAGAAAAAGAAACCGTAATTATTGACTGTCAAAAGGTGAAATCACTTGATATTTCTGCAACTTACACATTAGAAAAAATGATTTCTAACCTGAAAGAGAGAAATATTCATGTAATTGTTGTATTTAACAACGTAAAACTTGCAATGGATCAATATCAACGAGGCTTGTACCCTCTTTTAACAAGGCACGATACAACTTTATCTGTAAAAAGAGCCGTTGAAAAAGCTATTAGATTTCATAATTTACATACAAAATAATCATAATAAAAGACGGCGCGAATTAATTCGCGCCGTCTTTTATTCGTACAAAAATTTAGCCTTCAACTACTGAAATACTTGTAATACCTGAATTTCTTGCGTTATCCATTAATTTTACGACTGCACCATGAGTTGAGTCTGGTTGAGATTGAATTAAAAGGCCATCTGGTTTTTCAACAGAGCTTTTTTTCAACACCTCTGGTAATTCTTCCAAACTTACCTCTTTGTCGTCAATGTAATATTTATCATCATTTGTAACAAGTACATTCAATAGTTTAGTATCTTTTTTAAGATTTTCTTGTTTAACAATTTCAGGAACAGTTAAATTTAGCCCTTGATTATCCAATAATGGTGCAATAACCATCATGATAATTAACAGAACTAAGAAAATATCTGTTAACGGTGTGATATTAATTTCATTAAAGCAATCGCGTTTATTACCTGCCATAATTATTCATTCCAATCTTCGTCTTGCGGAATTCTTGGTAAATTCCTTTCTTGTGTTTGAGTGAACATATCAGCTTCATCAGCCGAATTTGTATTTATATTACTGTCCATAGAATTACTTTTTAAATCGTTTTGTTCTTTTTTACTTAACGGTTCGCCAGCTACAATCAATTTTTCATAGCCCGCTTCTTGAGCAGAGTCCATAATTTTTAGAACAACTGAATTTTTTGCATTTTCATCAGCTTTTACAACAACTTCTTTTTTTTCTAAAGAATTAACGAGAGCAGAAAGTTCTGAAGTCAGAGCATCTGACGAAACCTCTTTACCATTAATATACATCAACCCTTCTTTTGTAACAGATACCGTACAATTTTTCTGTTCAATAGAAATTCCGCTATTAATTTCTGGAATATTAATATCGTTATCCATTGATTGGAAAGTAGGCGCTACAACCATCATAATGATAAGTAGTACCAAAAAGATATCCGTTAGTGGTGTAATATTAATTTCTGTAAAAAGAGCTTCTTTGCCCTTATTTGTTTTCATTGCCATCGTTTATTTATCCTTATAGAGCGATATTTTGTGATGTTTGAGTTGTTGTGTCATCATTTGAATCAACAAAACTCAAGAATAATAATTTAATTAGATTGAAATCGTCTTCGTAGTGTTTAACAACTGATTGGAAATAGTTATAGAAAATAACTGCAACAATCGCAACACCAAGACCGAAAGCGGTAGCAATCAATGCTGAACCAATACCCATTGCAACTGCAGCAGATTGATTACCTTGAGTTGCTAAATCTTGGAAAGTATATAAAATTCTAACAACAGTACCGAACAACCCTAAAAATGGAGCAACCCCGCCGATTGTACCTAAAACTGTTAAATGATTTTCTAATTTTCTTGTTGCTAAAGCTGAAGCAATATCAAACGAACGAGAAAAACCAACTTTTTGTTCTGATAAAATTCTAACTGCTTCTTCTGTAACTTCACCAATTACACCACCTAATTGAATAGATAAATTTTGTGCGCCAGAAAGATTTTCTTTTGCAAGTTCTTTTTGCAATTTTGGTATAAATTGAACTACATCTCTTTTATTTTGCGAATAAAAAGAGTATCTGTTAATAGCCACAGCTACAACCAAGATTGAGCAAATCAAAATTGGAGTTAAAACTGGCCAGTCTAATTGAATTGAATGTAAAAGTAATTCCATGTTTTTGTCCTTTTCCTTTATTTTTGTACTAACTAACTTTTTAAATTTTATCTATAACTTGCACCGAATACGTTGTAATCAAAAGTAAATTGAATATCAACGCTTGAGCCTCTGAAGTTTGCAGGTAGAGGTCTGAATGGCGCAGTTAATTTTACTGCATTAATTGCCGCGTTATCAGCAGCTGGTAATCCTGATGACTTAGAAACACTGCAAGAAAGCAATCTTCCGTCTTTTGCAATCTTGAATAACAAGACTACACGTTTACTTTCATTACCTTTTGGCGGATCCCAATTTCGTTTAATACGACTTTGTAAATCTCTCATATATGGTCCGAAATCTGGTTCTGCAATAGCATCAATACCAGGTCTTCCGCCACCACCACTTGGATTTCCATAATTACCAGTACCGCCTCTGCTACCCGCAGTACCTCTTGAACCTGCGCCTGAACCAGAACCAGATTTACTGTATGTAGGTGCTAAAGAAGGTGTTGGTGAATATCCGCCACCTGCCGCTTTATGTGCAGTACCTGTGCCACCAACAGGACCTGTTGATAATTTTCCTGCTGAAGTATTTGACGGAACTGGCACGTTAAATGCAGTTTTTGGTGTAGTTGTAACCTTAGGTGCTGCTTTTGGTGCAACAGACGGTTTTACACTCGGAGGTGCTGGTTTTGGTGAAACATTCTTTTTCGCTGGACTCGGAGATGTATGAGCTGGCTTTGCAGAAGGTTTTTTAACCGTTTTTTGTGCTACTGCTGGAGTTTTAGTCGGAGCTTTTTTACCAGCGCTTGAAGCAGGTTTTGGTTTTTGTGTTTTCGCAGGTTTCGGTGAAGGCATTGATACCTTACGTTTAGGGTCATTTACCCCACCACCGCGAGAATTTTTATCTGCACGATATCTTGTATTTTTATTAATTGGAGTTGCTTCTCTTTCAACTAGAACAAACTCAATATCGTTCATTTTTGGTTTTGGTTTGTCAAACATAAATAAATTTATGCCTAACAAAGCTAATGCAATCGCAACAATCCAAATAAGCACAACCACCGCTGGGTGCAATATCATAGACATTACAAACGCTTTTTTAAACGATATGTAATTATTTTCGTCCCTTATTACTGCGGGCGTTGTGTAGCCGTTGTTGCTATCGTCTTCATCTATTATGTTGTTGATGTTTCCCAAGATTGACATTTATTAATATCCCATTCTTTTACTTTTTATCTTTTAATTATAGTTTTATTCTTAAATATAAAATAAAATTATTCCCCAATTATCTATTCTTCATAACTATAAACTGAAGGGTTAACTGTAATCGGTTGAGTTAAAATTATATCTATTGTTGAATTTGCAGGGATAGAAACGCCGTTTCCTTTATCCCATAAAGATTTAACAAGACCGCCACCAGCACCAACTGCAGTACCGAGAGCTGCGCCTTTTCCAACACTTCCGCCAGCCAATGCGCCAAACACAACCCCTGACAATGCGCCAGCAGCTGAACCTACTGCCATATCTTTTGCATATTCTTTTGTAACGTCCATTTTTGTACCGCCAACAAGTAGTCCAGTACCGTCATTTGTTTTAATAACTCCTGTAATTGGGATTTGAACGCCTTGTGGAGTTGTTATTTGAGTGAAAGTTATTTTTAATTTTCCGTTTGTTGAACCGTGATTTGCACTTTTTACAACTGTTGCAGTACCAGTAACGATACTTCCTGCGGGTGCAATTAATTGTCCATCATAATAAAAATCAGAACCCATTGCTAAATCCACTCTTTGTCCTTGAGTTAAAGATTCAGAGCCAATTTCTCTTGTTGTTACAACAGGTACAACCGAACCAGCTGGAACACTTACCAAATGACCTCTTAACGGTTGCCCAGTATAAGTTTGCGAGCCGTTTGAATTAAAATTATAATTTGAAGCTGCAAATGTTACATTTATTGACAATAATGTAGCACACATTGTTATTGCAACTATTCTTTTCATATCCACTATTCCTTATTTACAGTACGACAATTATATTTTAAATTATGTTTATTAATCTTGTCAATTTGTTAAGGTATGTGTAATCCACGCAGGTGAAGAAAGAACTATTAAAAGTTCAGCACCCGCAGCAACGGTAAGGTGTTCGCCCATTTTTCTGGCAGCTCCTGGTACATATTTTAATGTACCAATACCTAAACCATCTTGATAATGCGGAGCTTTACGCCAAACCGCAGGTTCAGTCATTCCACCGCCGATTAAATTTTTATTATTTGTGTAAATATACCCTCTCATCGGAATTTCAAATCCGTCAGGAAGTGTCATTTTAGTAATTTTTACAACCATTGATGCGTTTGTACCAACAATTGGCTCATTCATCTTTTCAATAAATCCGTCAAAACGAGTGCCAGAAGGGATTATTTTTGTTTCCTGCATAAAAGTATCATTTGTCGCGGCAAAAGAAACCCTAGTTGTATCGTCGCAATATCTTGTTGAAAATTCGCGTAAGTTTATCACCTGAATAAGCGTTCCAACAGGGACTTCAATTCCGTCATATCCGCGCAAAATCAAGTCATCAGCCTTTGCGGTTACAACTGATAAAAATGTTAAAACAATAAAAGCTATGAATAATCTTTTCATAGCTTTAGTATAATAATATTTTTAAAAAATTCAAATAGTCAAAATATATGATTTTTTGTTATTACTACAAAAACTACCATTTCTTTATTATGCGCACCTTTGCTTAACAAAATTATCTACCCGTTAGGACAAACCTTACAATTTACAAAAATTTCAGCACCATTGTTTGGAAAATAATCAGTTAAATCATACAAACCATTTAGCAGTTCGCTGTCAATAATATTTTTTTCAACACAATCAAACATCTTTGTATGGTTAAATGGTTTTATAAAAAAAGAACCTTTTTCTAACACACAAAAACCACAAGACTCAATAAAACTTTCAAGGGTTATTAAGTTATAAATTGAATTTTGTTGCAAATGAATTGCTGTTTGTGTTAAATCACCAATACGATTTATTAAGCCTGACTTATATGCCCATAATAAATGAAACGACTCCGAATTTGGTACATTAACATGTAAAATTGTTTTGTCATCACATAACTCATAAATATTTTTTAAAAACTCTGTCGAATTTTGAATTTCATGCAACAGACTTGATAATATTATAAAATCGTACTTTTGTTGTTTTAAAATCTCAATTTTATTTTCAAAAAAATCATTTATAATATTTACTCTATTATTATAAAACTTCGATTTTTTAACAGATTCACAAAATACTGAAGATGGTTCAACCACAGTAAATTCTTTATAATCTGTATAAAAATCAAATATAGACTGAATACCACTTCCAATTTCTAATATTTTTTGAGGGTTATATTTATTTAAAAACTCAAGCACCTTTTTTCTGCGATAATACACCATAACCGATTCAAACTTTGAGTTTAAATAATCACGAGAATATTTTTCAATATCACGTTTTTGTATTGTTTTTAAATTTTCGTTTGTCATTTTTCTAAAAAATATTATTTAAAACAAGGCTTTAATTGAATTAAAAATCTTGTCAGTAATTTCTACAATATACTCCTGAGAAACAAGACCGTTGATAATAACGTCTGCAATTGGATATGTAGGTCTGATATATTGTTGAGCTGTTTTATTTACATCTTTAAATTGCAAATCTGCCGCTTCACCAGTTTTACCACGACTTTCAGCTCGTTTATACCATCTGTCCTTTAAAACTTCTAATGGAGTAAACACATAAACCTTTACGTCCATAATATCTCGAACTTGTTCATTCAAAACATATAAACCTTCTGTTAATATTATTTTAGCAGGTTTTTTAACATCTCCATCAGGTGTAGATTCACAAGTTACAAAATTGTAACGAGGGGAAACAATTTCTTTTCCTTCTTTCAAGGCAAGCAAATGTTCTCGCATTAGTTGTAAATTAATAACATCAGGAGTGTCAAAACTGAAGCCAGTTTTAAATAATTCTTCATAACTTCCAGCTTCTTTAAGCTCTTTAGAAGTATCTTTGTAATAATCATCTTGGCGAATTACTGTATAAAACCCTTCTCTTGAATCTTTTACACAAGCGTGTGTTGTATTATCAACAAAAACGGTTTTCCCAGAAGCACTTTCGCCTGTAATAGCAATTAAAAAAGTTTTTTTCTTTTCTTCAACAACTTTTCTTGCAATACTCATAATAAAATTATCTGTTGTTCTTAAAAACAACGGTTGAGTTTGTTGCTTGTCAAACTCAAGAATTTCTTTAAGCGTGTCCACGATTTTTGTAATCATTTCCATGTCGCGTCCACTTGAATAAAAATTATAACCAGTTAATAAATCGTCCATTCTTTTAATCCCATGCTATCATCGGCTCTTTATAAATATTTTACTTTAAACATTAGAAATTTTTCAATATTATGAAAAAATTTTAATACTTTACTTAAAATTTTGTGTAGATTAAAATAAGAATGCAGATAATAAAATTTTTGTAAACACAAAAGGAGATAAAACATGAAAAAATCAATCAAAGATTTAGGCGACGTTAAAGGCAAAAGAGCCTTAGTTAGAGTTGATATCAACGTTCCACTAGACGCTGATAAAAACGTAACAGACGACACTAGAATTCAAGCAATTTTACCAACAGTAAAATTCTTACAAGAAAAAGGTGCAAAAATTATTTTAATGGCACACTTAGGCAGACCTCAAAAACTTAAAGAAGGTCAAACTTTAGAAGATTTGTCATTAGAACCAGTTGCAAAATATATGTCAAAAGTTTTAGGACAAGACGTATTATTTGTAAAATCACCTGTTGGCGAAGGCGCAGATAAAGAATTAGAAAACTTACAAGACGGTCAAGTTGCATTATTACAAAATATTCGTTATTACAAGGCTGAAGAAGCAAAAGATGACGATATGACATTTGCAGAAGAACTTGCAAAACTTGGTGATTTCTATGTAAACGACGCATTCGGTGCAGCTCACAGAAATCATACTTCAACTGCAAAATTAGCAAAAATTCTTAAACCTGCAGTTTCAGGTTTATTAATGGAAAAAGAAATCAGATGTTTATCACAAGCATTAGATAACCCAACAAGACCATTCACAGCAGTTGTTGGCGGTGCAAAAGTTTCTTCAAAAATCGGTGTTTTAGAAAACTTATTAGACAAAGTTGATAACATGATTATCGGTGGTGGTATGGCTTACACATTCGTAAAAGCTAACGGTGGAAACATCGGTAATTCAATTTGCGAAGATGACCAATTAGAAGTTGCAAAAGCAATCGAAAAGAAAGCTCAAGAAAAAGGCGTTAAACTTGTTATGGCAACAGATGTTTTGGTTACAGATGACTTTTCTGGTAACGGCACAAACAAAGTTGTAGATATTAACAACATTCCAGAAGGTTTTGAAGGTGTTGATGCAGGTCCTGATTCACAAAAAGCCTTTGCAGAAGTTATCAAATCTTCTAAAACTATTCTTATGAACGGTCCTGTTGGCGCTTTTGAAAATCCTAAATTTGCAGAAGGCACAAAATCAATTCTTAAAGATATTGTTGAAGCAACTAAAAACGGTGCTACATCAGTTATTGGCGGTGGTGATTCTGTTTCTGCAGCTAAGAAATTCTTCAAAGCTGAAGACTTCACTCACGTATCAACAGGTGGCGGTGCTTCACTAGAATTTATCGAAGGTAAAGTATTACCAGGCGTTGCAGCTTTAGATGAAGCATAATTTTAAATTAATATATGCTAAAAAGTTAAAAGGGCGGAGCTTTCAGCTCCGCCCTTTTAAATAAAAAAATTATTTACCCAAAAATCCAAAAACTTTTTTCCAGAATTTTAACGCTATAATTCTACGTTTACGTTTACTTTGATATTTTACAACCAATTCATTTTGACCAATTATATGATTGGTTAAATTTCTTTCAACGCGGGAATTTGAAGCAATAACGCAATCTTTTATATGAACGCCGTCTTTAATTTCAACTCCGTCCCAAAGGATACAATTTTCCAAAGTAACATTTTTACCAATAAAACATTCTTCACCAATAACTGAATTACCAATAAATTTAACGCCTTTTGAAATATGACTTTTGCCTGAAATATAACTGCCTGTTTCTGTTTTAACAATTTTATCGTGTTTAAAAGTAAATAAATTATTAAATAAATCCCAATGAGTTTGTTTATATTGTTCTAAAGAGCCAATATCTGACCAATATTCATCAACAGGGAACACATTAATTTGTTTATCGTTCAACAATTTTGGAAATACATTTCTGGCAAAATCATAATATTCACCAGTTGGAATATAATCAAAAATTTTGTAATTAAAAATATAAATACCAGTATTAATCAAATTACTTTTTGCATCTTTAATAGCAGGTTTTTCTTGAAATTCCGTAATAAATCCGTTTGAATCTGTAACAACAACACCAAAATTCGGAATATCTTCTTCTTTTACAGGTTTAACACCAATTGTAGCGATTGCGCCTGATTTTTTGTGAATTTCCATACCTTTCATTAAATCAGCATTTGTAACTCCATCAGCCGAAAGTACAAAAAAATCTTCACCGTCTTCAAAGAAGAACTGACATTTTTTAACTCCGCCAGCAGTACCAGAAAGAGTTTCTTCTGTAATATAATTAAAATTTATACCTAAATCGTTTTTAATATACTTTGCGACAATTTGTTCTGCAAGGTAAAAAGTATTAGCGACAACATCTTTAACACCAATAGCTTTTAAGTTTTCTAACACAATATCCATAACAGGCTTATTGCAAATAGGAACAAGCGGTTTTGGAACACTTTTTGTAAGTGGATCAAGCCTAGAGCCAATCCCAGCAGACATAACCATTGCTTTATACATTATAAAATCTCCTAAATTCTCTTGTTACAAATGTTACCATAAAAAGATTGTAGTTACAAGTATAAAAATTTTTTTGTTATATAATATAAATGTTAAGAATATTATTGGAGGAAACATGAAAGATATTCAAATCACTAAAGAAGTAGAAGAAATGTGTCCTATAAA
>CAKUXD010000020.1 GCA_934699705.1 uncultured Candidatus Melainabacteria bacterium | reverse complement strand
TAGCGCAGCTGGTAGCGCACTTCGCTTGGGACGAAGGGGTCGCACGTTCGAACCGTGTCATCCCGACCATTTTAAAAAAATAAAAGGATTTAGATAAACTAAATCCTTTTATTTTTTTAAGTTTTTTCTATTTAACATTTCTTTTAATGAGCTTACTATTTGCTGATTTTTCACTTTTGCATCTTCTGTCAAAAATTCAACTTTTTTCAAAGCTAGAGCGGAGTTTGCTAAATCAATATATTCAATATCACGCCTATTTTCAAGAATTTCAGCAGACAATTTTGTTGGCCCATACCAAGTTGTAACGTCATGTAAAATACAATACCCACCATTTAGAATATGTTTAAAATAGAGTTCAAAATCCAATTTTACAGCATCGTAAGAATGAAACCCATCTATAAAAATAAAACTTATAGGTTTATTCCACTTCAATCCACACTCTTGAGATTTTTCTTTTATTTGATTAATGTTATTCCAATAACCTAACTCTTTCATATTAGTTACAAATTTTTGATAAGTATGATTATCTTCATCTTTTGAAGTTAAATAAGGATCAATACTAAAGATTTCTGAATTATTACCAACTTCCTTACAAGCTGTAACAATTATTGTCATTGATTTTCCTGCCCACGAACCAATTTCTACTAAAGCTCCATTTGTATTTGATTTTGTTACAAAATCATACAATAACTTCATTTCATTTGGAGTTAACCAACCTTCAATATTTTTTGCTTTTTCTAACGCATATTCAATAGAGTATTTTTTCATAATATCGTCAATATATCACAATTATCGCTTGACTTCAAGCTATGTTTAAAGTAAGCTATAATAAGCAATTTAGCGTAATTTTAGACTAGCAAATTAAGGAAGAAATATGGATTTTATAACTTTAACTATTGAAATATTAAAATATTTATCAATTTTTGGCGGATTTGGAGTAGGTATCATTTTACTTACAGTCATTGTAAGACTTGCAATGTGGCCTTTAGGAATTTCTCAACAACGTTCTATGCGCACAATGCAAATTCTTCAACCAAAAATGAAAGCTATCCAAGAACGCTATAAAAATGACCCTCAACAAATGCAACAAAAAATGATGGAGTTCTACAAAGAACATAAATTTAACCCTATGTCTGGTTGCTTTCCATTATTAATCCAAATGCCAATCTTCATTTTATTATATTCTGCATTAATGAGCCCTCAATTTATTCAGATTGCAGGTGATGCGAACTTCTTATTTATAAATAGATTAGACGCAACCTTAAAAACCAATGCTGGCGTTTCAAATGACGGTATTTTCGGTGTTTCTAAATATGATAGTTTTATGTTAGGAAAAACCGCTAAAGTTTACTTAGAAAAAGATGAAATTCTTGATAATGTAAAAATTACCAAACCTAATAAAGCAATTGAAATTCAAGGTGAATTAACTCCAGGAGAACCTGTTGATTTTAAAGTTAGCCTTGATAATTTAGATTTAAAATTCAGCCAATTAGATAAAATTCAAAAAGCTGAAATGACAGTTACTGACTTACAGACAAAAGAGTCAGAAACTATGACATTTGAAAGAAAAGACGGAATTTTAGTCGCAAGTTTTCCGACAAAAGAAGTTAAAAGTTCACTTCATTATGATGTCTTAATCTTGATTATCTTATTTGGTTTAACAATGTTTGCTACTCAAAAAATTATGATGGCAACAACAAAAACAAAAAATCAAGACCCAGCGCAAGAAGCTATTCAAAAATCAATGAATACATTTATGCCAATTATGTTAACAGCAACTTTCGTATTCATTCCAATCCCTGCTGGTGTTCTTTTATACCTAATTTCAAGTAACATAATTCAAGTTATTCAAACTGTGGTTATCAACAAACAACTTGAATTAGAAGACGCTAAGAAAAAAGAAAAAATTGATGATGCAGTTGTAGCAAATGCAAAAAAGGTTAAAAATAAAGAATAAAATGCAACTCAGCGATTTTGATTACACATTACCTGAAGAACTAATTGCGCAAACTCCAAGCGAAAAACGCGAAGAATGCAAAATGATGGTTCTTGATAAAAACACTCAAACAATAGAAAACAAACATTTCTATGACATCGTCGATTACCTTGACAAAGACTGCATTTTAGTTCTAAATAATACAAAAGTTATTCCAGCAAGACTTTTTGGACACAAAGAAACTGGTGCTTTAATTGAAATATTTTTACTTAAAGATAAAGGTAACAAGCAATGGGAAGCCTTAATTAAACCGTCAAAACGTGTAAAAGAAGGTACTATTGTAAAAATAGCAGACTGTTTAAGTGCAAAAATGCTTGAAAACCTTAGCGACGGAAAATGGCTTATTGAGCTGATTTACGACGGTATTTTGTACGAAATTTTAGACAAAGTCGGAAATATTCCACTACCACCTTACATTGAAAGAAAAATGACTGATGACGAACGTAAAAATTTAGATTACGAACGATATCAAACAGTTTACGCTAAAAATGAAGGTTCTGTTGCTGCACCTACTGCAGGTTTACATTTTACTCAAGATATATTAGAAACACTTAAAAATAAAGGCGTTGAAATCGCTTACGTAAATTTAACAGTAGGCTTAGGAACTTTTAGACCTGTAAAATGCGAAAATATTTTAGAACACAAAATGGATTCTGAAGAATTTGAAATTTCGCAAGAAACGGCAGATGTCATAAATAAAGCAAAAGCAAACGGTAAAAAACTTGTAGCTGTTGGAACTACAACTGTTAGAACCCTTGAAACTGCTTTTCAGCAATTTGGCGAAATTAAAGCGTGTAAATCAGCTTCGCAATTGTTTATTTATCCACCTTATGAATTTAAAGTTGTAGATAATTTAATCACAAATTTTCACCTTCCGAAATCAACATTATTAATGCTTGTAAGCGCATTGGAAGGTAAAGATTTCATTTTTAAAGCCTACGAAGAAGCCATTAAAGAAAAATACATGTTCTACTCTTACGGCGATTGCATGTTATTAAAATAAATTTATTCTTCGTAAATTCTTGCATAATTCCAATATGCTTTATAAACCTTTTTAAGATAATTTTGCGTTTCTGGATATGGAACTTGTTCTAAGAAATCATCTCTGTTTGAATAGTTCAAGTTATTTCTCCAATTTCTAACCATACCCAATCCGCCATTATAAGATAAAACTGCAAAAAATTCATTATCGTCATTTAACTTTTTCAATTGTGAAAAATACAAACTTCCTAACTGTATATTCAATCTTGGATTAAATAAGTAGTTTGGATCAGAAGTTGCTATGCCATAAGAATTTTTAACCTCATTCGCAGTTTGTGGCATCAATTGCATTAAACCTTTTGCACCAACTGCACTTGTGGCTTTCACATCAAAATGACTTTCCTCTTTAATTATTGCCAACAATAAAATTGGATTATTACTCAAACTAAATTCATTAACTTCATCATAAAAATGTATTGGATAAACTAATCTCCATCTAAAATCAGTTTTTACAGGCTTTTTAGTTAATTTTTCCATTGCATCGCGAGCCATAACAACAGAAGCATTGTAATCACCACGTTCATAAGCTAACCAGCTTTGAACGAATTTATCATTTTTGCACAATTCATTAACTAACCCGTAATCCTTTAATAACGCTAATTTTACAACCATATCGCCATCTTTTGAATGTTCATAAGGGAAAACTACTGGCTGAGGCACAAGTTCTTTAGAAAACAAAGGATTTTCAACCCTATACATATCAATATAAGCTCTATATGCGTAATATGAATCTGGATATTCGTTTATAACGCGTTTATAATAAACTCTTGAGGCTTCATAATTTTTTGAAAATTCTTCTGCTCTACCCATCCAAAATAAAACAAATGGGGTTGAGTTTACATTTTTGAATTTATTCAAATGTTCCTGTCCTAATTTTTTCGCAGCATTATAACGTTCATACTTTATGTTTGCAAAAAACATATTAGACAGTGCATCTGCGGCAAATTGTCCTTCTGGAAATTTATAATATAAATTTGTATAACACGCGTTTTTAACCTCTGTTGGAGAATTTACACAAGTTAAATAAGTTAAATAATCTTCTCCGTCTTTACCAATAGTTAAATCACTTAAATATGCAATAGCATTGGATTTATTACCAGTTGAACTTTGTAAATACAAATCAACAGCTTTGTATAAGTCCTGTTTATCTACATATTGAGAATAATTTGCTAAACCCTTTTCTGTGAATTCTTTTACTTTTTGATAATTTCTTAATTCATAATAATTTTTAACGATATCACACCAGCTATAAGCTACATTTGTTGCATCTAAATGTTTTCTTGCTAAATCAAACTCGCCTAAAGCATAGTATGAACGCGCAATTACTAAATTATCATCACCAGATAAAGTATTCGTATTTAATTCTTTAATCTTGTTGATTGAATAAATTGCATAACGTCCTGCTGGTGCATCTTTTAAATAGGCCTTAAAATAATCTTCTGCTTTTTGAATATCAAGAGCTAACTTTGTTTGATTTGTAACACCCTCTAATTCTAACAATTGAATTAAACCTAAATAATAGTTTGAAGCAATTGCATATTCACTTTTTGGATATTTTTTTAAAATTGTCTGAAACTGTTTTTTTGATTTTTTCGGAGCTCTGTCATAAGTATTTTGAGCTAACAGATATTTTATTTTAATAGATAATGCAAAATTCGGATATTTACGTATTAATTGCTTATAATGTTTTATAACCAGTTTATTAGATTGCATAAATTCAGCACATTTAGCCTGTCTATAAATTGCTGCAGGTTTAAGTACAGAGCCATTTGTAACTTTTGCAAAAGCATTATAAGCCTTATGATAATCCTCAGCCTTGTAATATTCTAAGCCTTGAGCATAAATCCTTAATCCGTCTGATTCAGAACGGCAAGTATTCCAAGTATTTACAAGAATTATTGCGATTACAGAAAAAATAATTACTGTAATTAATATTAACTTTTGTTTTAAATTCATATTTCTGACCTGTAATTAAGTTTTATTTTATCAAAAAATAACCAAATAAACCACAAACAGTCTATTAAACTTAACAAAATTGAAATATATAATACAATTATGAAAAAATATCAAACTCCACCTATAAAAAATATAAAAAAAGAAAGGACAAATGTTATTAAAACTTATGTCCTTTCACCTGAAATAAAAACACTAAAAAAATAAATTAACCCCTAAGTGCTAAAATTGCATTCTCTTGCTCTTTTGTTAACTCCCTGGCTCCACCGAGTAAGTAAGTATTCAAAACAATCTGAGCATAAGACTCCGCTAATTCTAATTTCAAATATGCATCTTTGATGTTATCTGACGCAACAACAAAGCCATGACTTTCCATTAAAACAGCATTATATTCATCAAAAAATTTAGCAGTATTTTCTGCTAATTCAACAGTTGACGGTAAGGCATAATCAGCCATTAAAATTTTTCCAAAATAGAAAGTATTTTCTGCCATAATTGGCTTGTCTAAAGGTATTCCAGCTGCCGCAAACGACGACAAATATGGAGAATGAACATGTAATATAACGTTTAAATCTGGTCTTTTTTTATAGATTTCAATATGTAATAATTTTTCACTTGAAGGTTTTTTCTTTTCACCTTCAACAGGATTTCCGCTAAAATCTGTTAAAACTATTTCATCATCTTCAAGATAAGCATTAGCCGAACCTGAAGCGGTTATTAACATGTGATTATCATCAACTCTGAAAGACATATTGCCAGAAGTTCCAGGAGTAAAATTTTTTCTGCCCATTAATTTACCATATTCAATTAATAAGCTCTCCATTTCTTTTCTTTGCATTATAGTGTTTCTCCTCTCATCACTGTTGAAGCATCTTCTAAATCAACAACTGTTGCTCTAGTTTTTTGAGGTTTGATTGGAGATACAAACTCAGAACGTTTTATAACATTAGGTTCATCTTTTGTTTTGCCTAAATTATCAGGATTTTTTATCTCTAAATGTTTATAATCAAGAGATGCATTTTTTGTATTCATTGCCATTGACACACCAAAATATGTCGAATTTCTAATAGCGTCCCAACCTAAATTGACTTTGAAATCATCTGGTCCTAACGCAACATAGAAGGTTGCTTCTCTTAACTTAGTTTGTTTTGAAGCTTGAAAATCATAATCTTCATCATTTGATAATTTATAAGAAGCATACAAACCTAGAGTTAAATATTTGCATAATCTTAAATATTCTCTTGCATAAATATTTGAATGCCCATATCTATACCTATCCATTGCCATTAATGGCGAATCATCGCTATAAGCTGACAACATATAACCTAATTCCTGACGCCAAAATTTGTATTGCGTAACTAATTGAGGTCCAATTCTACCAATAAACTGCGTATCACCCGTACCATAAATCGAATTTGCAGTTTGCATGATTAAATTCAAATCAAATGTTTTCAAATTTCTATCTTTGATTGCTTCATAGTCAACGCCTAAACCATTCGTACCACCAAATTTTGAATATAAAGTTTGAGAAAGTTCTGCCATATATCTAAAACGAGCAGTACTCATATCATGATAACCACTAAAATTATCATTATTTTTATCTTTGCTGTTTTCTTTAAAGAAACCTGCAGATGCTCTATGTCTAAATCTTAAATTAGCTTTTGGATACAAGAAATCTCTATGTAAATATCCTTTTTCATAAAGAAGTTCACCACCATAGCCAAGCCAACTAGAGCCCAAGAACCATTCGTCCATATAAGAACGAGCACCATATTGAACTAACAAATCATCATCTAATCGTTGATAACCCTTTATCATAAAATTACTTGCTGCTGTGTTGTAGCCAAAATCTGTTTTATTTGTTCCGCTCTTATACTTACCGATACCACCAAAGCCAAAATGACCTTTATAATTAACAGTTGGCATAATTTTTAAAGTAGAACCAATTGGAGTTTCCCAAACAACCCCTGGACCTGCATACATACCAAATTCAGGATAAGAACCGATTTCAGGGAAATTCCCTTCAAAATAATCCTTTTCTTTATTTGTATAAAAGGTCATTGAAGGTAACGATAATACTTTTTTACCAGTTCTTGTATATATTTTTGCATGTTTTAATTGGATTGTATCATGTGTAGCCTTAGCTTTAATATTGATATCATTTACTTTAACAATAAAATTGCTTTGATTAATATCATTAATCAAAAAAGCCATATCTTCTCTTGGTAAAATCATTCTTGATAAATTTTCGCCAAAACCTGAAGACGTCATGGTCATTAATTTATCTGCCTCTGAAACTATTTTACCATTAGTAGAAATAATTGTATCGCCAAACATATAACCATTTTCTGCATGAACTTTAAAATCAAACTCTGATGCAATTGGTTTATCAACAAAAACAGATTCTTCGTTTAAGTTCACCTTTAAATATTCGCCTAAAACCTCGTTGCCATTGCGAACAACTTTAACATTGTCATACAAGTGCATAATGTTATTGATTCTGTCAAAAACCATTCTATCAGAAGTTAAAACCGTATCTTTTGAAGGAAAAGTTATTTCAACTCCGCCAACTGCTTCTAATTCGCTTGTTTGCGGAAGATATTTCATAGTTTTACATCTCATGACTGCTTGAGTTTCTGCAGCTTCTTCTTTAATTACACTATTTTCTTCTTCTTCAACAAGTCCGTTTGCATCTGCGAATTTTTTATTTGCTTTTCTTTCTGCTCTATTAGTGTAGGCTTTAGAGATTTTTTTTCTTAATTTTTTGATTGGAGGGGTTGTTTTCCTGTTTGAAAAATTATACACAACACCTGATTCTGGAATAAAACGTCTTTGGAATAGTTTTCTTGCATTATCTTCTTCTTGCTGACGTTCTTTTTCTAATTCTACTGAAGATTTAAAAAATCTTTCACCAGTATAATCAGAAAAATCAGTCATCATAGTTGAACGTTCTTGTTCAACCACATCTTGAACCGCATAAGCGGGTAAGATTATCGCAAATATTGAAATTAAAACTATGACATTTTTTATATTAAACAAAATAATTACCTCTATATATAATTAAGTGGATTTACAGGTTTACCGTTTACCCTGACCTCAAAGTGGCAGTGAGGACCTGTACTATAACCAGTCGTACCTTCACGACCTATAATTTGCCCTTTTGATACATAAGCACCATTAGATGCTGAAATTGAATCTAAGTGAGCATATAAAGTTGTTGTCGGATGACCATTAATTTTACCATGGTCAATAATAACAACCTTACCATATCCGCCATACCAACCTGTATAAATAACTTTACCAGAATTTGACGCTCTTATCGCACCTCTGTATTGTCCGCCTATATCAACACCTGAATGGAAAGTTCGGCTATTAAAAATAGGGTGAGTTCTGTAACCAAATGGAGATGTAATTCTTCCTGCAATTGGTTTTATAAAGCCAGACACAACAGTTATATCTGCATCTTTTGTAGTTGAGCGATTAATCATTGTACCAATACTTGCAGATTGTTTTGCAAGTTCTTTTTCCGCTCTTTCATAAGCAACCCTGTCGGTACGAAGTTTATGAATCATATTTTCATTTTGAGCAATTTCTCTTTGTATTGTTTGTTGCTGGTAATTTATTGTTTTAATTGAATGAGCTAAAGTTCTTTTCTTTTCTTCAATATTATATTTTAATAAAGCAATTTCTTTAGCCTTTGCTTTTGCAACAGACATTCTGCGATAATCTTGCTTAATCAGTTTTGATTCAAAATACATTCTATCCAGGAAAGTATTAAAATCGTTTGCAGATAGCAATAACACAAAGAAACCTTTTCTTTGTGATTTATAAACTTTTCTAATTCTGGTTTTCATTCTAAAATCCAGAGCTGAAAATTCGGCCATCGCAACCTGTAATCTTGCTTCTAAACCTGCAAGTTCGCTTGTAGTTGTATCTAACTTTTGTTTTGAATTTGCCAAATTTGAAGCAGTAGATTCTAATTTTTGTTGATTTTTATATAATTTATTATGTTCAACTTTTTCCAACCATTTCAAATGATTAATCTTTTGTCTGGCCTGTTCTTTAGTTTTTACCCGAGTTGCTGCATATCCACATTGTACATTTAAAAATGCCGTTGATAGTATCAACAGAAATACAATTATGCGTTTTATATTTAAAATCTTTTTCACAAATTTTACCTTAAAACTAGTGCAACACCAAAGGTAACATCAACAAGCCAACTGTCCATGCAATAAAAGTTACAGCTATGATACCAATAATTATTTTTTGATGACGTCTAAAAAATTCCATTTTATTCCCCTTTGTTTATTAATATAATATTATTAACATGCAAATTTTGCAATTTTTTAGTTTACTATTTGCAAAAAAAGTTAAAATCGTTTAATATATCCGTATGCAATATAAGTTTTTAAATTTCTATCTTGATAAAAAAGATTTATTAACTCAAAACAATGAGATGATAGATCCTATTTTGATTGAAAATAATGCCCAACAACTTGAAGATATATATGAATTTTACAAAAATGAACGTCCTATTCTTTTTGTTAATGGTTTCTTAGGTACGGGTAAAGTTCAACTTATAAATTATTCTACAAACTTTTTATCAAATGAAACTATTGTTTTAAAATATAATTGTTTTGAAACAACCATTTTAGATGATATTTTCTTAACTTTTTTTGAAGAATTTAAAAAGTTAGAAACTCAAAAAATTATTAATACACCAAAAATCAAATCAGAAAACTTCAATCAAAAAATACACTCTTATTTTTCTACTATTGAAAAACCTATTTTGATTGTACTGGATTCTTTTGAAGCCCTAACAGAAGAAAATAAGAAGGAAGTTGTTGATTTTATACTACATTTAGTAAAATTTCAAAAAGTTAAAACTATTCTTATAGGAAGAACCTTCAAAGCCTCGTTCTTCCCTGAAAATTATCCATTAGATAGAATTACAACAAATACATTAGAAAAGCATCTTTTCGAAAAACAATTAAAAACAAAAAAAATCAAATATACTCAAAAAGTGCTTGACGATTTATACAAATACACAAGAGGGTATCATTTTTTCCTTGAATTATCCTTGAAAATAATGGAAGTCAAGAAATTAACACCAGAAGAATTTTTAGAAAATTTCAAAAAAAGTTTCATGAATTACTATGAATACCTAGAAAAAGAGTCTATTGACCTAATTCCAGCTATTGCAGTGAGATTTTTTTGGATGTTATGCCTATGCAGACATGGAATGAGCATACTTCTTTTAAAACAATTAAACCTTTATAATGAAGAAACCATTAACGTTTTACTTGAAAATAAAATTTTAACTAAAGAAAACAATCAAATATATGTTCAAGATTATTTTAAAGAGCAAATTGACGTAACCATACCGCAAAATGTTGCGCTAAAAATTCACCAAAATATTATTGATATTTATGAAGCTCAACTACCTTTAAAACCACTCGAAAGAACTATATTGCTTTCTCGACAAACAATGAGAAAAGAAATTGAATATCACAGTTTATTTTTACCGAAAAAAATAAACCCTTCTGATATTACACAAAATACTATTGGATATGCAAGTTACACAAAAGAAAAGGGTTTAGATGTAAAATCTCAGATTCAACAAGCTCCACAACAAACACAAAAAGCTGAACAAAAACCTGCCGAAAAGCAAGGTCATTGGATAGCATCAAATGAAAATAAAGAAGTTCCTGTACCGCAAAATGTAAACGTTAATGTTGATGTTGATTTAAACAAACTTGGATTTAACGTAAAAGACTTGCCTTTCAAGCTAACACCTCAAGAAATGGAAATGTTGGCAGATAGCGTTGCAAGTATTCAAAAAGCACACGAAAAACAAAACATTAATATCAACATAAACGAAGTTCATTCAACACCAGAAGCTTCCACAGAACAAACAACTCCTGAAGAAGTAAAATTAACTTTAGAAAACATTTTAAATTTAGCAAAAGAACAAGAAGCGCAATATAATTATCCAAAAATGATTGAGCTTTATCAAACTGCGTTAACATACAAAGATGATAACGAATACTACAACCATTTGCCGATAATTTATACAAAACTTGGTTACGCTCATCAAAAAATGTCAGATTGGGATAATTCAATCAAATACTACGAACTTGCCAGAGATTTTTACGAACAAACTTTTGAAAAAGCTAAAGAAAATTATATAAAACTAAATATTGCAAACGTTTATTTTGAAACATATAAACCAGATAAAGCTAAAAATTATTTAATTGAAATTATTAACTCTGACGACATGCCAGAAGTTTTAACGACAAAAGCATACATAGCATTAGCCAACATCGAAGACAGTCTTTCAAACATCAATAGTGCTTATGAATATTACAAAAAAGCTATACAAATTTCAAACCCAGCTATGGATACAGAAACTTTATCAGAATTGTATTTTAAATACGCACTTATTGCTGATGACAAGGGTAATACTCAAGAGGCGCTTGAATACTATACAAAATGTATAAATTTAAGCGACGATGACAACTTAAACAAATATCTATCTGCAGCATATTCTAACATTGCAACCTTGCATTTAGAAAGAAATGACAAAGCTTACGCTGTAAAATGTTTTGTTAAAGCCTACGAGTTAGACGCAAAAAATAATAACTATGACGGAATGTATTTTTCTGCAACAAAATTAGCTCAAATGGCACAAAAGAATTATCCAGATAAGGCTATTGAATACTTAAATAAAGCAAAAGAATGTGCGAATAAATTAAATGATACCTTCTATATGGCATCTGCTGCACTTGCGACTGGTGATTTCTACTACTCACAAAAGAAAAACGAAGACGCGTTAAAAGAATACTTCTTCGCATATCGTATTGCTCAAAACGATTTCAGCAAAGATAACTTAAACAAAATTCAAATGCGTATAGATGATATTAAATTTAGAATAGGGCAAGAAACATATAACAAAATAGAAACAGAGTTTAAAAATGCAGAACACTCAAACCTTCAATAAGTATAAAGAACTTTTTTTAGCAAAAAATAGCGTTTTAAATTTAATTTCTAAAAATGACGAAAAAATGCTTGAAGAAAAACATATCTTTGACTCACTTTCTATAAAATTATTTTTTGACAAATATGGTACAGATTTTAAAACCTTATTAGATATTGGTACTGGTGGAGGATTTCCCGCTTTACCAATTGCAATAGAATATCCAACCCTTCAAGTTACAGGTATAGACAGCATTAACAAAAAAATTAATGCAATCTCTGACATAGCAAAGGATTTGAACTTAAATAACTTTTCAACAATTTGCGACAGAGTTGAAAACATTAAAGACAAAAAATTTGATTTAATCACAAGTCGAGCAGTTGCCAAACTAGATTTAATAATAAAATATGCCCTACCACTTTTAAATAAAAAGGGCTATTTAATAGTTTACAAATCAAAACTGGCAGAACAAGAAATTCAGGAAGCAACTCAAACACTAAAAAAATATAAAGCTAAAGTTATTGATATTTTAGAATATAAATTACCACTGGAAGAAATTTTTGAAAGGAATTTGATAATTATTACACATGCTTAGTTTACGTCAATTTTTACCAATTATAATGCTTACGATATCAAATATTTTTATGACATTTGCCTGGTATGGGCATCTTCGATTTAAAAGCACCACTTTGTGGATTGTAATTCTTGTAAGTTGGGGAATTGCTTTTTTTGAATACTGTTTTCAAGTTCCAGCAAACAGAATTGGAGCAGAATATTACTCAGCTGCACAATTAAAAACAATACAAGAAGTAATTACGTTAGTTGTATTTTCTGTATTTTCTGTTCTTTACTTAAAAGAAGAATTTAGATGGAATTATTTAGTTGGATTTATCTTTATAATTTTTGCCGTATTTTTTATTTTTAAAAAATGGTAATATTATTGACAAAACAAAAAATACACGCTATTTTATTATATTAAAAAGAGGTTTAAGTGAGCGAAAAAATAAAATTATATATTATTGAAGATTATTTATTAACAAGAATTTCTTATGTTAAATATTTTGAAAGAGCTGAAGGATTTGAAATTCTTGGAAATTTTGCAACGGCAGAAGAATGTATTGATGCTATGAAACAAAAACAATCAGACATAATTCTTGTAGATTTAGGTTTACCAAAAATGAACGGGATTGAAGCTACAAAATTTTTCAAAGAAAACTACCCGTCGACAAAATGTATAATTTTAACTTCACACGAATCCGAAGAAGAAATTTTAGCAAGTATCTCCTGCGGAGCAAAAGGTTATTTATTAAAAGATACTCCGTTGGAAAAATTTTCAACAATCTTAAAAGCAGTTCACTATGGTGCATATTGGTTTGATGAAAAAATTGCGCACGTGCCATTACAAAATATTCCAAAACCAAATTCAACAGATTTTGACAATTTATATGACAATAAAGCAAAAGATTTTCAACTAACCTCGCGTGAGATTGAAGTTTTAAAACTTCTTATAGAGGGCAAAACTAATCCTGAAATTGCAGATGCTTTATTTGTATCAATAAACACAGCAAAAGCACATGTTGGGAACATTATAGCAAAACTTGAAGTAACAGATAGAGTTCAAGCGGTTGTAAAAGCATTGCAATTAAATCTTGTTTAGCATTTAAATCAAAAAAATATTACCCATTTGTATAATATACATGACGGTTTATTATGTTAATCTAATTATGGGTACATAAAGATGATAAGTAAGATTCAAATTAGGGCTATAAATATAGTTTTATGTGTAGTTATACTAGTCGCATTATGCTATAACGTGTATAAATACAGTTTTGCTAGTGCAATACTAACAGACGTTGTTTTTGTGCTTTGCATTTTTTCATTATTAATATTGCTAAACATTTGTTATCGTAAACCTATAAGTATTATTGATAGAAAAGACACAGATAATATACTTCGTAATGTAATCGAAAATTCTCCTAATCTTATTTACTACAAGGACTTAAATGGTAAATTTACAGGTGGTAACGAAGCTATGTGTAAATATTTTAATATGCCAGAAGAAGATATTATTGGAAAAACACTTGATTATTTTTTTACAGGAGAAGAAAAAGCTAAAATTGAACATTATGAAAATCTTGCAATAACTACAAAAAAAACTCAAGAATATAATATTGAAATCTCTCTAAATGATAAAACTGAAGATTTTCACGTTATTAAATCACCTTTATTAGATAGCGATAATAAGGTTTTCGGGATATCTACAATTTGTGTAAAAATTACCGAAGAAGTTTTAGCAAAAAAAGGTAAAGAGTTGTATATTGAAGCTCTTGCACACGATATTAAAACTCCAGTTTTAGCTCAATATAAAGCCTTAGATCAGCTAAAATCAGGTGTTTTAGGTCAACTAAATGAAGACCAGCTTTTAATTATTAATCAAATTTGCAGTTCTTGCAAATTCACAGAAGAAATGTTAAATGCACATATCTCGACATTTAGACATCGCTTGATTAAACACTCCTTCGCACCTGAAATATTTAATCTGAGTGAAATTATAGAAAATCATATTGAAAAAATTCAGTCTATGTTATTAATTAAAAATCTGATAATAACTAACGATCTTCAGGATAATATAATAATGAACTCAGACAAGAGAATGATTTCAAGACTTTTCACAAATACAATCTTTAATTCAACTACATTCTCAGCTGATGGTACAGAAATACAATATAAGATATATACTGATGAAGATAACAATGTAAACTTTACGATTAATAATTACGGATATCAAGGACAATTTACAGAAGAAGATTTATCTCATATCTTCGACACCTTTGTAATTACAAAAGAAAAATTCAGACCAGTAGGGGCTTGTATAGGACTGCATCTTGTGTATGAAATAGTCAGATTTGTTAATGGAAAAATTTCAATACAAATAGTTGAAAGCGAAGATCCAAAATTTGATAAATATCATTTACACATAACAATTCCTCAAAATTCATCAAAATTAAAAGATAAAATTTTTGCCTTTATATAAAACCTGTTTTTACAGCGTTTTTGCCGAATTTGCTTTCAATTTTATCAATTGATTTTGAAAGTTTTTCCAGTTTTTCATTTTTTACTTCATCAAAAAGCCCAATCTGATAAGTATTTGTGCAATTGAGATTAAGCAAAAAAGCACCAGTAGAACGATATTTTAAATTTTCATTATAAATTTTATCAAATAACTCAAAGACATACTTGGAAATTTCCAATTCAGAATCTGTCGGTGGAATATTCATTTTATCTGTATAAACAACGAAATCCTTATCTTTAAGCATTACACCTACTTGTGAAGTTTTACCATCATATTTCCTCATTTTTCGACACGCATCTTTTATGTGTTTATTAATTTCATTTTTCAAAAACAAAATATCGTTTGTATATGGCGCAAAAGAACATGTTTCCTGAATAGATTTCGGAATTTTCACCTCAGTATTTATTTCATAAACACTTTCACCCAAAAGTTCGTGTTTTAATTCACACATCGTAATTGAATACTTACTTTTTAACCACTCATCAGGTTTTTGAACTAATTCTTTACAAGTTAAAATTCCCTCTTTATTCAAAGCAACTTTCAACCTTCTGCCAACACCACAAATATCGTTAATAGGCGTTTTTGGTAAAATCTTCTTCAATTTTGATTTTCCTATTAAATAAATTCCGCCTTTGCCTTTTGCGTAATCACTTGCGAATTTTGCAAGAGTTTTTGTAGTGCTAACCCCAATAGATACAGGCAAATCAAGTTCTTCTAAAATTCTGTTTCTTAACTTTTCTGCAAGTTGAAAATAATTACATTTATAAAGTTTACAAAGACCAGTAAAATCAACATAAGCCTCATCAATTGAACAAACTTCAACATTTGGACTAAAATCTTTTAAAATAGCCATTACTTTTGAAGATAAATCCTTATACAACTCGTGATTACCTGCAATGTAGATTGCATTTTTAAATTCTTTTTGTGCCATAAATGTAGGATACCCCATTGGAATACCCAATTTTTTGGCTTCCTTAGAACGAGAAACCACACAACCGTTGATACCACCTGTAACACAAACTGGCTTCCCTTTTAAACTCTTATCCATAGCTTGTTCACAGGAAACAAAAAAAGAATCACAATCAATTAATGCAAATATTTTTGACATATAAACATTATAACAGTTCAATCCTTTACAAACAAGTTTTTTTATGGCTTAATTAAGGAAAGTAAAAGGAGAAATTATGACACTTGATAAAAACATTATCTGCATGAAATGGGGTAAAAAATTCGGTCCAGAGTACGTAAACAGACTTTATAAAATGGTAGAAAAAAATATTTCTATCCCACACAGATTTGTATGCTTTACAGATGACGGCGAAGGCATCGTTGACGGAGTAGAAATCAGACCAATTCCACCTCTTAATGAAGAAGGTATTCCTGACAGAATGTGGAAAAAATTAACTGTTTTCAACAAAGAACTATCTGATTTAACAGGTACAGCTTTATTTTTAGACCTAGACATTGTTATTAGACAAAGTTTAGACCCATTTTTTGAACTTGATGGTGATTTCAGAATAATCAAAGACTGGGATTTTCCAAATGACATCATCGGAAATTCCTCAGTATTTAGATTTGAAATCGGAAAATATCCAGAAGTGTTAGACCATTTCTATGGTTTAGGTACTGCAATCAGAGATCATTTCAAAAATGAACAAGCATTTTTAACATACGAAATGTACGAAAGAAATGTTCTTCAGTATTGGCCAGAAGAATGGGTACCTAGCTTTAAGCGTTGTTGCTTACAAAAATTCCCAATGAACTGGATTAAAGAACCAAAAGAACCAGAAGAAGCTAAAATTGTTATTTTCCATGGAAAACCAACGCCTGCACAAGCCAGAAAAGGATATTTTGGTAAAGGCGGTTTTAGATTTATTAAACCTACTAAATGGATTAACAAATACTGGGAATAATTCAACAAAATGTCCAAAAGAACAATAAAAATAAACTTTATAGATACAGAAAAAGGTTATTTTAACAATAATGATAACCTTTTTCTTGATATTTTAAAAGAAAATTACAACGTTGAAATCTCAGATAAGCCTGATTTTCTATTTTATTCTTGCTTTGGCGACAATAATTTAAAATTTTCAAACTGCGTAAAAATATTTTTCACAAATGAAAATATTGTCCCAAACTTTAATGAAGCTGATTACGGCCTAGGATTTCATCATTTAGAATTTGAAGACAGATATTTAAGATTTCCAGAATATTTCTATAAATTAAACAGTTCTATTCAAAACCGAGAAAGTTTAAGTGATGACCTTACAAACAGAAAATTTTGCAATTTTATTTATTCAAACAGCAAAAACGGCGAAGGCGCACAAGATAGAATAGATTTTTGTAAAAAACTTCAAGAATATAAACACGTTGATTGCCCAGGAAAAGTCTTGCATAATATAGATATAGATTTTGCGCCACGTTCTGGCAATTGGGCAGAAAGCAAAATTCAACTATTGCACGACTACAAATTTACAATAGCATTTGAAAACCGTTATACAAACGGTTATACAACCGAAAAATTATATCAACCGTTAATAGCAAATTCAATTCCGATTTACATGGGCAATCCTTCTGTTGTTAAAGATTTCAACCCAAAATCGTTCATTAACTGCAACGACTACAAGAATTTCGATGAAGTTATAGAAGTTGTGAAAGAACTTGACAACAACAACGAAAAATATATGGAAATGTTACGTCAACCAGCAATGCAGGCGGATTTTGACTTTGATTACAAAAAGAAAATTACGGAATATTTAATTCATATAATCGAAAAAGGTAATACTCCGTACGTTCGCCAAAGAAACGGCTTTGTAAGATTTATAGAAAAGAATTTTATGCCTATAAAAAATAAAGGTATGCATAAGGTATTACACATTCTAGGGCTACACATAAAGGTAGGGTAAGATTAAGCAATGAGAAAAAATTTCTGATATAATTGACAATTACTCTTGTTTAATAAAGCAACCAAAAAAAGTTCAAAAGGCTAAATATCAGGAATACAAACCCGCTCAAGCTCACGAAATAGTACAAAAAAATAGAATTAGAAAGGACTATTAATGAATAAGGAATATGAAATCATATCGTTAGGTTATGCCTGTATGACAAGAGCTTTTTTAACTCAGTTAAATTTAGTTCCATCAAAAGCAAATGGCAGAAAGTCTATGATATTTGATTTAATGCCTAATCCTACAACTGTTATTGCTCAATGCATAAGAGAAAATTTTAATGGATATTTTGATGATATAGCATTTGAATATCACCCAATTAATCATCAATCCTATTGGCATAACAAAAAACTTGATGTGTATTACGTTCATGACAGAGATTGTAAGAATAATTTCAATAAATTCAAAAAACGCTATGAAAAACGTATAGACAACTTTAGAGAAGCACTTAATAATTCTAAATTTACTTATTTTGTACACGTTCCAAAATCTTTTGAAAACAATTCTTTAGACGAAGATATCAATAATCTTTATACTGAATTAAAGAAAGCAAGAGGTGATAAACCTTTCAAATTAATAGTTTGGGATATTTTAGACGAAACGAATAATGTAAATTCTGAAATTACGGTAATTAAAGATATTCACCCAAACAAAAACGATGAAGAATGGTGGAACCCAAAAACATGGAACGAAGAAACAGAAAAATGGAAACAGACTTTAATAGAGGACACTAAAAAAGAAATTGAAAAAGATGGTTTTGTAGTTAAATATTATGACAACAGACCAGCAAAATTGAATTTATTCCAAAATCTTATTCAAAATAAAAAAATCGTTTCTATTGCACAAAAAATTTTCAAAGTTGAAAACGATTTAGGTAACAATAAAAAAAATATGATACTACTTGGAATGACCTTTACCTTAAAGAAAATTCACCCATTTGACCAAAATGATGTAATCCTAAAACTTGACGGCAGAATGGGAAACCAAATGTTTCAATGGGCATTTGCAAGAGCTTATGAAGCAAAAAACAATAATCTGCCTCTTATCAATGACAGCAGAGAAACGTTGAAGCTTGGTCATTTTAAACTTATTGACGACTTAAAAACAGTTAAAAAGCCTTTATGGAATAAAATTTTAAGAAAAATTATTATATTCAGAAATTTAAGAAATAAAGTAACAGAAATAAAATATACAATACCACCACATAATGAAGAAATTTTATGTCTGTACCAGCCTGATTTATTTGAAGTTAAACCACCTGCTGTTATTACTGGGTATTTCCAATGTTATAAATATTTTGAAAATATCAGAGAACAACTGCTTAAAGATTTTGAATTAAAAGAAAAATTAAATAAAGCAAACAAAGACATTTTAGAACAAATTAAGAATACGAATTCAGTATCAATACATTTCAGACGAGGTGATTATCTTAAAAACAGAGTGGCAAAACACTTTGGAAATATTGGCGAACAATACTATCATGATGCAATAAAATACATCGCAGAACACACAAATGAACCAATTACACTATTCGTATTTTCAGACGATATTCAATGGGTGAAAAAGAACGTAAAATTTGGACATGAAACCGTATATGTTAATGTAAATTCAGGTAAAAAAGGATATTTTGATATTGAGCTAATGAAAAACTGTAAGCACAATATTATAGCAAACATCTCATTTTCTTGGTGGGTAGCTTGGCTTAACAAAAATCCTGAAAAAATTGTAGTAACACCTTCGCCAGCAAGACCAAACTACCCTGATTATGATAAAAATCCAGAAAACTGGGTTAAATGTAAGCCCTATTTTTGTGAGGTAAATAATGACTGATTATGAAGATACAAAATTAACAGACTGTGCCATTCTGAATTTTTGGTGGACAAGTAACTATGGCGCAATACTAACAGCGTATGCCCTACAACAAGTGCTTAATGATATTGGGATTACATCACAACTTGTAAATTATCAATACGGTTATAAGAAAAAACTGTACAAAAATAGCCTCTTTGAAGACTTTGCAAATAAATATCTGATAACTTCAAAAAAAATTTCTAATAAAAAAGATTTTGAAATTTTAGGTAAATCAGTAAAAACATTTATCGTAGGCTCAGATCAGGTATTCAACACCTATATGACACGAAACAGGTTAAATGAATATCTACTTGGTTTTGCAGATATGTTTTCAAAGCGCATAGCACTATCTGCAAGTTTTGGAGTTGAGGATTTACAAATTTCAGATGAATTAAAATACAGATACAAAAATTATTTAAAAATGTTTGACTACATCACTTTAAGAGAGTTTTCAGGTATTGATATCTGTAAAAATCATTTTGACTGTGATGCATCATGGCTTATTGATCCTGTTTTCATTGCTGATAAAGAAAACTACGAAAACATTTGTAAAACAGCAACTCTTAACTGCACAGACAAAATTTTGACATACGTGCTAGACGAAAATCAAAATTACAAAAACAAATATAATGAAATCTCAAAAAAATTAAATAAAGAGATTATTTCAATAACTAAAAATAATGTTAACGTTGAAGACTGGCTTAATGCAATAAGAACTTGTGAATATATGATTACGGATTCGTTCCACGGTGTATGCTTTGCGATTATTTTTAACAAACCGTTTATTTGCATATCAAATGCTGAACGAGGTTCTGCAAGATTTAAATCTTTGTTTGAAGCACTAAAAATTCCGACAACCTTTTTATTTAATCACATAAATGACGTAAATTTACAAGATGATATTTTTAATAATATTGACTATAATCAAATAAACAATGTTTGCCACGCAATAAAACAAGATGCGTACAAAAAAATTGAATTAATGGTTAAAAGCCCAAAAACAATTTCTAACGACGCACTTGCAGCACAATTAAATATTTTACGTAATAACAATTTCAAACAAAAAATTAAAAATAAAAATTTTATGCCAATTTCAGTTATCAAAACTGAAAATAATTTTATTATGAATTTTTTTGGAATAAAATTAAGTATAAAAAGGAAATAAAATGAATAAAACCATAGTAAGATTTTTAAGTTGCTTTATCAGCTCTAAAACTAAGCGTCATCACTTTATAGCCAAATATTCAGATATTATAAAAAAATACGGTTCAAAAGAAGTTATAACAGGAGAAGATACACAAAAATCTATCATATCATTACTAAACACAGATAAACCCTGTCTGATATGTCGTTTCGGAAACAACGAATTTGAAACACTATATACTTATTTATATAAAAAGTCTAAATACAAAGAAGCCTTAAAAAGCAGAATGTATAACGGTGCAGGCTTTTTTCCTTCAGATAATGAAAATCTTACACATTTTGCAAAAGAATTATATAACATACTGCCTAATATTGATATATTGGCTGCTTGGGGTACAGCAAAAGAAGCAAAGTTATGCGAAAAATATTTTACCGATAAAACTGAATATATAAATCTTGACAGTTTATCAGCAATAACATACCAAACCCCTTGGACAACAGCTCTAAAAGGAAAGAAAGTACTTGTAATTCACCCGTTTGCAGACTCTATAACAAGCCAATATGCACGCAGAGAACTGCTATTTAAAAATAAAGAAACATTACCTGATTTTGAATTACTGACATTTAAACCTGTTCAGAGTATGGCAGACAACAAATCAGAATATCCTTACAAAAGTTGGTTTGAAGCTTTAGAGTCAATGAAAGAACAAATAAAAAACATTGATTTTGAAATTGCAATAATAGGTGCAGGAGCGTACGGAATCTTTCTGGCAGATTATTGCAAAAAATTAGGTAAAAAAGCTGTACACGTAGGCGGTGCAACCCAAATTCTTTTTGGAATAGCTGGAAAAAGATGGGATATTGAATACACCTATATCAGAGATAACTACTACAATGAATATTGGGTAAGACCATCAGAAAACGAAAAACCAAAGGGTTCGGTAAAAGTTGAAGGTGGTTGTTACTGGTAATTTTTAAGAGGCGCATTAATCTTCGATTAATGCGCCTCTTTTATTATTTATAAAAAACTTTACGTTATTTTCCTTTTCTGCCAATCCAACCGCGTTCTTTTGCGTAAGTTTTGAACTTTTTAAACACATCGTTATATTCCCAACATTCAACAATTGGCTCTAATTCAGCGACAACATCAAGGGCTTGTTTTACATAATTATCTGAACTTCTTTCAATGGCAAGGTTTTTACCTGCTTCTTTTTTCTCCTGAGAAATACCATTATTCATAACATCTTGAATTTTATTTGCTAAATCAATATGGTCGAAAGTATCAAAATAAATAACTGTATCACCTAACTGTTCTCTATGTCCATCAATTCCTGAAACAATAGTTGGACACTCAAAATATAAGCCCTCTAATGGTGGAATATTATCTGGTCCAAAAACTGATGCGTAAGTTAATGCTAATGCATTTTTATACAAGGCACTAACTTCTTCTCTTGAAATAAAACCAACAAATTTAACTTGATTTTCTAAACCAAACTCTTTTACCTTGCGTTTTACAAAATTCAATCGTGTGCCAACTCCGCTAAATACGCAAGTTAATTCTATACCTCTGTCTTTTAATTCTTTTAGAGCTTTTACAATTCTAATATGATTTTTATGCGCCCAAAAATGTGCTGGATAATAGATAAACTTCCCTTTTTCAAGATTAAATTTTTCTAAAATCCCTTCATCTGATTTTAAACTAAATACATCTTGCGGTGTAAACATAGGTATTGTTCGGACTTTTCTTTCATCTACTGGATAATAAGTGCAAATATCATGCTTTCCTACATTGTTACCTATAATAATTCTTGTTGCTCTTGGTAATTTATAATTATGTACACTCTGACGAGCATCAAATCCACCTCGACGAGAAACTTCTGGATATGCTGGAATATCATTATGATTTAAGTCCCAAACTGTTGTAACCTGTGGTAAATCAACATTGTAATATGAAGAAGTATAATAATACATTACTTGAATATCATACCAATACAACCAAAACTTAAATAATCTATCACGCATTTTAAAACGCATACTTGGTGGAATATTCACAAAAGTAATATGTTCGGTATCTTCAAAAAGTCTTTTTTTAGAAAAATAAAAGAAAAATATGTCGTGTTCTGTATCTAACTTTTTTAAAGATTCCAAAAAATTCATTTCAAAAGTATGACCACCACCAACTTCTGCACGTTGAAAAGAACCACCATAAATACCTATTCTCATATTAAAATTCCTTTATTAATTTACAAATATATTCAATATCTTCTTGTTTTAAATTACTTGCAGATGGAAGATAGAAGCCGTTTTCAGTTAAATTATCCGTAACTGGATATTCACCACTGCCATCACAGCCAAAATCTAACAGACATTTTTGCTTATGCATGCCAGTAAACAACAAGCGCGTATCAACACCATTTTCTTTTAAATGAGCGATTAATTCTTCTTTTGTATGACCATAAACGCTAGGTTCTAACAAAATTGTATTCATCCAACAAACATTTACTGCATTTTCTTCATCTTTTTGGAAAATAATTCCGTCAACATCTTTTAAATATTTTTTGTACAAATTATGGTTTTTAATACGCATTTCTTTGTATTCATCAGCCTTTTCTACCTGAGCTAAACCAATAGCCGCGTGAATATTACTCATACGATAATTAAACCCAATATCGTTATGTTCGTAAACTCTTGGAGCGTCAATCGGGAAACTCATATTCTTCAGATAACGGCATTTGTCATAATATTTTTGGTCTTTCATTACAACCATACCGCCTTCTCCAGTTGTAAGATTTTTATTTGCAAAGAACGAGAAAGATGCTATATCAGAAAAACTTCCGACCTTTTTACCCGCATAAGTAGCGCCATGAGCCTCTGCTGCGTCTTCTACGATAAATAAATTATGTTTTTTCGCAATTCTTTCAATTTCTGCCATATTACAAGGATTACCAAAAATATGAACTGGCATAATCGCTTTTGTATTTGATGTAATTTTTTCTTCTATCTTTGTAACATCTATATTCCAAGTGTCTTTATCGCAATCAACAAAAACTGGTTTTGCTCCTGTATAACAAACGGAATATGCACTTGCAATCATTGTAAAATCTGGTAATATAACTTCATCACCTTTTCCGATACCTAAAGCGGACAACGCCAAATGCAAAGAAACAGTACCGTTACATACCGCCACTCCGTAATTACAATCGCAATATTTCGCAAAATTTTCCTCAAATGCTTTTACATACTTACCAGATGATGAAATCCAACCTGTTTCCATACAATCTGCGACATAAACTTTTTCATTACCGTTTAAAAACGGTTCACATACTGGAATATATTTGTGATTTGTAATTTGTGAGTCGTGAATCGACATTATTTGCCACCTTTATTGCTTAAATATTTTATTAATCCAATTATAACTTTTTTTACATTCACTATTTTATCATAAATATCTTCTTGATTTGATAAATATTTTAAATTTTCAGCAATAATCAACTGAGTTTCCAACTCTGACACTGACCCCAATGCTATATACAAAAATTTCACAATATCTTTATCTGAATTTCTTGCACAACCTTCTGCAATATTTGAAGGTATAGAAATCACTGCTCTATTCATTTGAGTCCTTAATGCAAATTTTTCAACTTCGGGAAATGTAGATGTAATAGAATAAACGCTATTCACGAGTTCCATGGCAAGTTTCCAACAATCCAAATCTTTATAATTCATTTTGCAAACCTCAATTCACCATTCACAACTCACTATTCACAACTATACTAATTTCACCTTTCCTTGTTCAACCCCTGCAAAACGAACTTTATCTTGCTCTCCAAGGTATGGTCCTTGTTTTATTTCAATCATTTCAACTTCTTCAAGACATTCAAAACCATGTCCGCCAAATGCTAAAAGAATTATATCACCCTGTTCTACAATATGACTTTCAATATAAGTCTGATTATCTTCATAAAAATCTACTCTTAATTTACCTTTTCGAATAACCAAAACTTCTTTTGTATAAGAAACCTCACGCGGTACAACATTATGTGTATGAGCATCAATTCTTTTACCCTTTGGGTGCTTCATATACGCTAATTGTTGTGAAAAATCATTCGGTGTGAAAAACTCTACACCGTCTTTTGTATAATCATTTCGTATAATAATCGCAAGTAATTTCCCTTTATACTCAATGCGTCTAATTAAATCGTTCATAAAATTTCTCCATAAATGTATGGTAACACAAAATTTTTTTCATGATAAGATATTAATATACTAACTTTAGAAAATTATAACAAGGAGAAATTAATGAAAAAGGCTTTAATTACAGGGGTAACAGGTCAAGACGGTTCTTATTTAGCAGAGCTTTTACTTGAAAAAGGATACGAAGTTCATGGTATTAAAAGACGTTCTTCATCTTTTAACACTTCAAGAATTGACCACTTATACCAAGATATTCACAATAAAGATTCTAAATTTATTTTACACTACGGCGATTTATCAGATTCTTCAAACTTAACAAAATTAGTTCACGATATTGAACCTGATGAAATCTACAACTTAGCTGCACAATCACACGTAAAAGTTTCTTGGGATTGTCCAGAATACACTGCAGATTGCGACGCTTTGGGTACTTTAAGATTGTTAGAAGCTATCAGAATGAACAAATTGGAAAAGAAAACTAAATTCTACCAAGCATCAACATCTGAACTTTACGGCTTAATTCAAGAACCAATTCAAAAAGAAACAACTCCATTCTACCCACGTTCACCTTATGCAGTTGCAAAACTTTATGCATACTGGATTTGCATAAACTACCGAGAATCTTTTGGTATCTTTGCTTCAAACGGTATTTTATTCAACCACGAATCTCCAAGACGTGGTGAAACCTTCGTAACTCGTAAGATTACAATGGCAGCAACAAAAATTAAAGTTGGTTTGCAAGATAAATTATACTTAGGTAACCTAGACGCAAAACGTGATTGGGGACACGCAAAAGATTACGTAGAAGGAATGTGGAGAATTCTTCAACAAGACCACCCAGACAACTACGTACTTGCAACTGGTGTAACTACATCAATCAGAGATTTCTGCCGATTAACTTTCAAACGCTTAGGCATTGAATTAGAATTCGTAGGTCAAGGCGTTGACGAAAAAGGTATTGATAAAGCAACTGGCAAAACTTTAATTGAAGTTGATCCACGCTACTTCAGACCTGCAGAAGTTGATTTATTATTAGGTGATAGCACAAAAGCTAGAAATGAATTAGGTTGGAAACCAACTTACGATTTGGAAGATCTTGTAAACGAAATGGTTGATTCTGATTTAGAATTGGCTAAGAAAGAAAAAACTCTT
Organism: uncultured Candidatus Melainabacteria bacterium; assembly: GCA_934699705.1. Classification (GTDB taxonomy): domain Bacteria; phylum Cyanobacteriota; class Vampirovibrionia; order Gastranaerophilales; family Gastranaerophilaceae; genus UBA6984. The sequence goes on along the minus strand of CAKUXD010000020.1, from coordinate 6,561 downwards.
AAAGAACATGGCTACAAAGTTCTTGTTCCTCAAGAAGTATAAAATAGATATATTCAGCGGGCGATGCTATGCATCGCCCGCTTTAAAAAGAATGTAAAAGAAGGCGAAGATTTATGATAGAAAAAAATGCTAAAATATATTTATCAGGACACAGAGGACTAGTTGGCAGTGCGATTTACAGACGTCTGCAAAAGGAAGGATTTACTAACATTATCACAAGAACTCACGCAGAGCTTGATTTGACAAACCAAGCTGAAGTTAATGCTTTTTTTGAAAAAGAAAAACCTGAATACGTAATTTTAGCTGCTGCTAAAGTTGGCGGAATTATGGCAAATTCCCAATATCCTGCAGAATTTATTTATCAAAATCTTATGATTGGCACAAACATTGTTCATGCCAGCTACAAAAATGGAGTTAAAAAACTTTTAAACCTAGGTTCTTCTTGCATTTATCCAAGAATGGCACCTCAGCCAATGAAAGAAAGTTGCCTTTTAACTTCTGAATTAGAAAAAACAAACGAAGCGTACGCTTTAGCGAAAATTTCTATTATCAAATTATGCAAATACTATAACGAGCAATACGGTACAAACTACATTTCAGGCATGCCAACAAACCAATACGGCATCGGCGATAATTTTAATATGGAAACCGCTCACTTGTTACCAATGATTTTAAGACGTTTCCACCTTGCAAAATTATTAAGAAACAACGATTTTGAAGCTATAAAAAAAGATATTAAACGCTACAAACTTGGTTGGGGCTTAGATGAAAAAGTTAATGATACAAATATCGAGGAAATTTTAAACGAATTAGGAGCTTACAAGGATAAAGTTGTACTTTGGGGCGACGGTTCTGTTTATAGAGAAATGATGTGTTCTGATGATTTAGCAGACGCATGCGTTTACTTACTATTAAATAAAGATTACGCCGAAGTCGGTGAACTTGTAAATATAACCAAAGGCGACGATATTCAACTAAAAGATTTGTTTGAAATTGTAAAACGTGTTGTAGGTTTTGAAGGCGAAATCGTTTATGATAACTCAAAACCAAATGGCACACCAAGAAAAATGATGGACGCAACTCACATCAAAGAGTTAGGTTGGGAACCTAAAATTGAGTTAGAACAAGGTATTACAGATTTCTATAACTGGTATTTATCACTTGATTAAAAGATAATATAAAAACGGCGGAGCCAAAGGCTCCGCCGTTTTTATATCTATCTATATTATAAACTTTTTAACAATTCAATCTCTTTTTTTACTAATTCTAAGCCGTCTTTGTCTTTTTTAGTAATTGTTTCAAGTGTCCAGTTTTTACTTTTATCCAACAATGGAAATATTGTGTTCCAATCATAATCACCAGCGCCAATATGATAATGAATATCAATTCTGTCATAAAATTCGCCATCACTCAAATGATATGACTCTGGATTTAAAGCCAAAAACTCTTTTAAAAAATCTAATTGATTAATTTTTTGAGAAACAGCAGAACAAAAAGCATGCCCAATATCTAAATTAAATCCGCAGTCATAGTTTTCTAAAATATATCTAATTTCTTCAACAGTAGCACCTCTGCAAACCATTGAATCTGGTTTTCTTGGAGCTACAAATGGCTTATTTTCAATACGCATTTTATACGGTTTAATGATTGAAATTTGTCTAACAATTTCTTCAACATTTCCGTCCATACCACCATGAACAACAGTATATTCCGCATCTAAGGCTTTGGCATAAGTATTAACTTGTTCATAAGCTAGTTTATTGAAATCAAAATAAGATTTATCAGCCAGATTACACCCCTGACTAAAATGTGGAGCGTGAAGAGTAAATTTTATATTATATTTGTTTTTTAAGTTTACCCAACTTTGAAGTTTATCCATTTGCCCTGGGTGAACATATAGTTCAAGGTAATCAAACAATCCTTGTTCATTAAATTTTATTATATCCTCTTTGTATTGCTCCAGTCTGTCTGAAAACTGCTTAATCCCTATCCTCATTTATTCTCCGATTAATTTTCTTACATATTCAAAATATTCATTATTTTTAAAGTCTTTTATTGAATTTCTAAGCGTTTCTTTACCTATAAACTTCATTCTGTAAGCAATTTCTTCTAAGCAGGCAATTTTAATTCCCTGATTATCTTCAATCGTTTGAACATACTGGCTTGCCCTAAGTAATGAATTATGTGTACCTGTATCAAGCCAAGCAAAACCTCTGCCTAATTTTACAACCATTAATTTATTTTTTTCCAAATAAATTCTGTTCAAATCAGTAATTTCCAATTCACCACGCGCAGACGGTTTCAATGTTTTGGCATATTCAACAACTTTATTATCATAAAAATACAAACCTGTTACCGCATAATCTGATTTAGGAATTTTCGGTTTTTCTTCAATCGAAATCGCCTTACCATTTTCATTAAATTCCACAACTCCAAATCGTTCAGGATCTTTCACTTGATATCCGAATATAGTTGCGCCACCTTTTTTTTCAATGCATTTTGAAACAAATTTCAATTGACCTGAAAAACGAGGTCCATAGAAGATATTATCGCCCAAAATAAGCGCAACATTATCATCACCAATAAAATCTTCACCCAATATAAACGCTTGCGCCAAGCCATCAGGAGAAGGTTGTTCTTTATAACTAAAAGATAAACCAAACTGAGAGCCATCGCCTAAAAGTCGTTTAAAATTTGGCAAATCCTGAGGAGTTGAAATTATCAAAATATCTTTAATTCCTGCCAACATTAAAACTGAAATCGGATAATAAATCATAGGTTTATCATAAACTGGCAATAATTGCTTTGAAATCACTTGTGTTGATGGATATAAACGAGTTCCACTACCGCCTGCTAAGATTATACCTTTCATGTTAGTGCCCCTATTTTGCCCTTGAAACGACATTCCCTTTATTATTCAACATTTTCCAGTAACCATTTGATAACACATTAACTATACCATTATAGTTTATATCGTCATAAATTGGCGGGATAACAGTTAAATTATCTTTTGAGTAAAAAATTACACCATATCTATTTTCAGTTTGAGTTTTAAAAATTAAAATATTTTTTTCAACTGCATCTGCATCATTAAGTAATTCAATTATCGGATATTTTGGTTCAATAATAATATTTCCTGTTTTTTCATCTATTAAACCGATTTTATCGCCTAAATACGTTTCAATATATTTATCCTTCAATACAATAGATTTATATTTTGGTTTTATAAGATTTATAATGCCATTATCGTAGTGCAATAAACCAACTTTGCCAGCATAAGTTACAATCCAATTTTTAGAATTCATTGGTTCAACCTTGTTATATACCGCATTTAAGATATTTTTCATTTTCTTTAAATCATATAATCCGCTATATTTGTGTTTTTTTACAAGAATTACATCTTCACAAGGAGTTTTTTGAATTTCTTCATACTTTGTTGGAATAATAATTCTGCCCTTATGATTTATTAACCCCTTTTTGCCATTAAGAACAGTTATATACAACATTTTTTCTGCATCAAAAACTTCAAAATCATCATAAACAGAATTTGTTATTTTTTTATTATCCTCTGATATCAAATAACATTTATCCGCTTTACAACTTTTATATATTTTTTTTATTATTTCATTTTCTCCAACTTTAACTTTATATTCGGCAAATAAAACATACTTACCGCCAGCTAAATCAATTATGTTTTCAGCATTTTCAATATGTTTTCCAAATTTTTTATGGTGTTTTATTTTAGTATTAACATTACCTTCTTGAAAATTTATTTCAGTATTAACATTTTTGCCCAAGCCATTATATTGTTTTCCTGCATAATTTGCTCTAAACATAACAAACGCAAGGAATAAAAACAAAAACACATAAACAAAAATTCTAAGTTTTTTCATCATATAAAATCCCTATTTATTAGTAATGATACTTAAAATACAGTTTACTGTCAAACGCTTTGTGGTATTATTGAAACAAGGAGAAATTATGAACATTTGTGTAATTGGAACTGGATACGTTGGCTTAGTAGCGGGCGCTTGCCTTGCTGAAATGGGCAACAATGTTATATGCATTGACAACAACAAAGAAAAATTAGAGAACTTAAAAAAGGGAGTTATCCCTATTTATGAGCCAACACTCGAAGAATTAATAAAATCTAATGTTTTAGAAAACCGCTTAACCTTTTCCGAGGACTTAAAAAGTGCCGTAGAAAGCTCTCTCATTTGCTTTATTGCAGTTGGAACACCTCAAGACGAAAATGGTTCAGCTAATTTAAAATACGTTTATCAAGTAGCAGAAGAAATTGGCAAATCAATAAATGAATATAAAATTATTGCAGACAAATCAACCGTTCCTGTTGGTACAGCCGAAAAAATTACAGAAATAATTAAAAAGCAAACTAACCATAAATTTGACGTTGTATCAAATCCTGAATTTTTAAAACAAGGTAACGCGGTTGAAGACTTTTTAAAACCTGACAGAGTAATCATTGGTTCAGACTCTGAACGCGCAACTGCAGTTATGCAAGAACTTTACGCACCTTTTTTACGTACAGGCAATCCAGTTATAACAATGGACGTAAAATCTGCGGAGATGACTAAATACGCTTCAAATAGCTTCTTAGCTTTAAAAATATCTTACGCAAACGAAATTGCAAATATTTGTGAAAAAATTGGCGCTAACGCAGAAATGGTCAGAAAAGGAATGTGTTCAGACAAACGCATTGGTTCACAATTTTTATTTGCAGGACTTGGCTACGGCGGTAGTTGCTTTCCAAAAGACGTTAAAGCGCTTATTAAAACTGCTAACGAAAATGGCTACAACCCTGAATTACTAAAAACCGTAGATGACATTAACCAACGTCAGCGATTACTATTTGTTGAAAAAATCACAAATCACTTTGGCAAAGATTTATCAGGCAAAACCTTTGCTGTTTGGGGTTTGGCCTTCAAACCTAAAACAGATGATATGAGAGAAGCGCCTTCCATCACAATAATTAATGAATTACTAAAAAAAGGCGCAAAAATTCAAGCTTACGACCCGAAAGCCATGCAAACAGCAAAATTATATTTTGCAGACAAAATAACTTATGCAAATAGCTCTTACGACGCTCTCAAAGACGCTGATGTGCTATTATTATTGACTGAATGGAACGAATTTAGACACCCTGATTTTGATAAAGTTAAAGAAACGCTAAAAACTCCAATCATTTTTGACGGAAGAAATCAATACAACAAAAAAACACTTAACGAAAAAGGATTTATCTATTTTGGAATAGGTAATGCGTAGAAAGATTCAAATGAAAACAAATAAAAACAAAACATTAGATATAATTATAAAAAGTCTTGTAGCGATTTTTTTGGTCCTTTATTTAGGTTTTTATTATTTTAAAACAAATCCTGACGCTCAATTTAAAATTGCAAGAAACATAACTTATTTTGCTAATAATAAGTTTACTGCAAACAAGAGTTATCACATCTCAAATTTTATTTTAAAATGTTCTCTTTTAATAAATCCAAAAGACTCTTTCACTTATCAAGTTTTAGGATATAATTTTTACCAATTAGCGTATAATAATGTACACAATGAATTTTTCAAAGAACATTACTTACAAAGAGCATTTACTTATAGCGAAAAAGCCTTAAACTATGCACCAAAACATACAGAAATAATTAATACACTTGGTTTTTGCTGTATATTACGTGAAAATTTTGATGAAGCTATTGAAATGTTTAAATTTTCCCTAAAAATTAAACCTAAAGACACAGTTGCTATAAATGGACTTGGGCAAATTTACTCATACTATAAAATTGATTATAAAAAAGCATTGGAATATATTGACTTAAACATAAAATATGACCAAAATAATCTTAATCATTACTTTGCTAAAGCTTGGATTTTAAACAATTTAGATAAAAACAAAGAAGCAATTGAATATTACAATAAATACCTCGAAAAAAACCCTTATAGCGTTAGTGCATTGACAAATATTGCTGGGTGTGAAGTTAAAATTAAAGATTATGAAAATGCATTAATTCACACCGAAAGAGGATTAGCTCTAAATCCTTATTCTTACTATCTTTTAAGCAGTAAAACTGATATTCTTGCTAATTTAAAAAAATATGATGAGGCAAAAGCTACTGCTCAAAAAATTATAGATAATAGCAGTTTCTATGGCGCGCACTTAGGCTATTTTAGATTAGCAAAAATTCAAAAATTAGAGGGAAATACAAACCAAGCAGAGGCCAATTTTAAAATTGCAAAAGATATTGCGCAAGAATTTTTAGATGGCGAATATTGCCAAAGCAAAGAATATGACATAAAAGATTTAGACGCAAGATGCCGTAATGTAGCTTTATTTTTGAAAAGTTTTGACAAAGATAAAAACGCACAAAATTTTTATTAATAAAACATATTCGCTAGTTCTCATCTTAATTTACCGTAACTTTTATTATAAATTTACCGTTCGGTAATTTTTGCCCTTAAAAGTCTTAAAATTTAGCAAAATTTTACAGTTCGGTAAAATTTGCTTGACTTTCTTTCAAAATTTAGTATAATTTTACCGGA